>NZ_JBEXXN010000094.1:0-11396 GCF_040630445.1 Streptomyces sp. NPDC005805 | reverse complement strand
CCTCACCGAAGACCTCAACCACGAGTGATCAACGGCTTACCCAACACTTTCTGAGACGAGACGGGAGCGGGACCCGCCGTCCCCCGGCGGGTCCCGCTCCCGTCTCGCCGCCGACGGTCAGCCCGGCTTCCGCCCCGATCCGGCGAGCGCCCGGCGGGGGAGGCGCAGGACCACGTTCCCCCGGACGGGGTCCTGCGCGAAGGACGCGCGGTCCACAGTCCCGTCCAGCCGCTCGTACCGGAAGATCTCCTCGCCGAGGCGGAACACCTCCTCCCAGCAGGCCGGTGCGCCCAGAGCCTCACGCAGCAGGGCGAGGCCGTACATGTCCGTGAGGTAGCTGCCCATGGCCGACCGGGCCTGGTCCTGCGTCGCCCCCCGGGTCCGGAAGGAGTCGTCGATCTCCCGCACCGCGATCTCCCCGAAACCCGACTCCCGGAAGTGGGACCAGAAGTCGGCGCGGTCGAAGTGGGGGTAGTCGTGCCCGGTCTCCGAGTGCCGGTGGACGACGTCGGAAAACCAGATGTCCATGGGCGAGCCCGTCTCGAAGTCGTGCACCACGAGGGTGCCGCCCGGACGCAGCACGCGGTGTGCCTCGCGGAACACCGCGAGCAGTTCCTCCCGGGGTATGTGGTGGGTGCCGTACGCGAGGAGGACGCCGTCCACGCTCCCGTCCCGCAGCAGCTGGAACTGGGCGGCCTGCCGCAGCGCGCACACGCCCCGTCGCCAGGCGTGGTCCACCATCGTGGGGGAGGCGTCGCAGGTGAAGAGCGTCAGGTCGCGGACGCCGAGGAGATGGCTCGCCACCCGGCCCACCAGCCCGTCGCCGCCGAGCAGGTCCACGACGACGCTCCGTTCGCCGTCGGGGCGGCGGGCGAACAGGTCGAGCAGGGTGCCGATGCCGGTGGACCGGACCTCCAGGGAACTCTGGGCCCGGCTGTAGCTGCTGCCGCGCCCGCCGTCGCTGTCGGCGCGGAAGTCGTCCCGTGCCGCGCCGTTGAGGGCGTCCGCCGCGACGACCCGGCGGTGGTCCACCAGGCGGTACAGGTGCGGGGCGCGTTCGCGGAGCATCGTGAGCTGGGCGTTCCGGTCGGTTCCGGGCGTTGTCGGGAGTATGAGCGTCATGACGGTTCCTCCGGCTGGTGGCGGGCGACGTGGTGGTACCCGTGGGTGGCACGGGCTTCGGAGAGGGATGTGCCGGCGTCGAGCGCGGCGAGGATGCGCCGCTCCATGTCCTCGACGGCGCGGACGCGGTCGACCACGTCCCGCAGGGCCGCCGCGGGGACGGCGACCACACCACTGGCGTCGGCACAGACGACATCTCCGGGGTGGACGGTGTGGTCCCCAATGCGCACCGGGACGTCCGAGGCCGCGAGTCGAGCCCGGTTCCGGCCGGTGCGGACGCTGACTCCGGCCGACCACACCGGGTAGTCGAGCTCCCGGATCGCGTCGAGGTCCCGGCAGGAGCCGTCGATCACGGTGCCGGCGACGCCGCCGCGACGGGCGACCCGGGTCACCAGGTCGCCCCAGACCGAGCAGTCCGTCCGGCCACCGTTCGCCAGCACGAGCACGGCTCCGGCCGGGACGTCGTCGATGTAGTCGCCCAAGGTCCCGCCCAGCCCCGGCTCCGTGCGCTCGTAGCGGAGCGTGTGGGCCGGGCCGGCCACGAAGCCGGCGCCGGAGCGCGGGCTGAGGCCGGGGAGCGCACCGGGCAGTCCGAGGACGTCGAGGGCGTCGCTTACCGTCGAGGTCGACGGACGGAGGGCGAGCAGTTCCGCCAGCGCCTCCGCCACGGCCGCCGCGAGGTCCGGGTGTTGCGTCATCACTTCTCCTGAATCTCCGCTTCCGGCCCTGCCACCAGGGCTGATGTGCCGGTCCGGCCTGGTATGCCGCTGGGCGGAGCCGGTGCGATCAGGCTCCCCGCGAGGCGACGGCGGGTGCATGAGTCGTCGTTACTCAAATGAGGCTCCCGGCGAGGGGGGTGAAGGGATCGCGGGAACCGTTCGCCGGTGTGGTCGTGACGCGGGGGTGGGACTGAGTATGTTTCCGGGCGCAGCGGCGGATACCGCCCCAGGACGGCCTTAGGGTGCGTGGCGGGAGCACGCGCCCTGATGGTGACCTATGTCACATCATCAAGTGAAACCTTATGCCTCGACCGAAACATCCCTATTCTCCGGAAATCACCGGCGCGCGGTGGGAGGGGCGGGGCCGCCTCCAGGCCCGTCACGGTCGGCCGACGCCTCCGCGGCAGGGCAGCGGGGGCCATGCGGAAGGGGGAATGAGTCCATGGAGTTGGGTGTCGGGATCGGGTGGCGGCCGGAGATCGCGGAGGCGGTCGAGTCCCTGGCGGGTCCGGAGTGGGTGGAGGTGGTCTCTGAGAACGTGTGTCCGGGGCATCTGCCCGCCTCTCTGGAGCGGTTGCGGGAACGGGGGGTGCGGGTCGTGCCGCACGGGGTGTCGCTGGGACTGGGGGGCGCGGAGCAGCCGTCACCGGGGCGGCTGGCGGCGCTGGCCGAGCGTGCGGTGGCATTGGGGTCGCCCCTGGTGAGCGAGCACATCGCGTTCGTGCGCGCGGGTGGGGCGCCGACGGCGTACCCGGCGTTGGAGTCGGGCCATCTGCTGCCCGTGCCCCGGACGTGGGACGCGCTGGCGGTGCTCTGCGAGAACGTGCGCGTCGCGCAGGACGGCCTGCCGGTGCCGCTGGCGGTGGAGAACATCGCCGCGCTGGTCTCCTGGCCGGGACAGGAGCTGACGGAGGGCCAGTTCCTGACGGAACTGGTCGAGCGGACAGGGGTCCGCCTGCTGATCGACGTGGCCAATCTCCACACCAACCAGGTGAATCTGGGCGAGGACCCTCTCGCGGCCCTGGACGCACTGCCCTTGGAGGCGGTCGCCTATGTCCATGTCGCCGGGGGTGTCGAACGCGACGGTGTCTGGCACGACACCCACTCGCATCCGGTCCCCGCTGCCGTCCTGGACCTTCTCGCCGCCCTGCGTGCCCGAATCGCTCCGCCGGGTGTCCTCCTCGAACGCGACGACGCCTACCCGCCCGCAGCGGAACTCGCTGCCGAACTCGCCGCGATCCGCACCACACTGACCGACGCGGCAGGTACCCGCACGGGCCCGGCGGGTCGGGGCGGCGCACCACGGCGACCCACCGAACCGGCCCCGGCCGCAGCGGTCTCCGCCCGCACCGCGGCGGAGACCGCTGCGGTCGGGCCGGACTCCGCCGGAGCGGACGCGACGAGGTCCGCCGGGGCACGGGAGCGGGTCGGGAGCGCACAGGCCGCGCTGCTGTCCGCACTGGTCGCGGGGACGTCCGCGCCGGACGGGTTCGACCCGGCCCGGCTGCGGGTGCAGAGCCGCGCGCTCGCCGCCAAGCGGGCCGACGTGGTGGCGAAGGTCGCCCCCGAACTCCCTGAGATCCTCGGCACGGCGTACCGCCCCGCCTTCCTCCGGTACGCCGAGGGCCGCCCCCTGCGGGCCGGGTACCGGCGCGACGCGCTCGCCTTCGCGGAGCACCTGCTCGCCACCGGCCGCCCGGAGGACCCCGCCACCCGGCATCGCCTCACCCTATGGTGGCGGGACCGGGTCGCCGCCCCGGAACCCCCGGGGCGGGCGGCGAGGGTCGTCCGGGCCGCCCGGGCCCGCCTCGTGGGCGCGGGGCGGTGACCGTGATGCCGATACTCGTCGCCGCCGTCTGGATCGCCGTCACCGTCGCCTCCACCCTGCTGTTCGTCCGCGTCTCCGCCGCCCTGCGCGGCCCGCACACCGCGAAGGCCGCGGTCCACGACGTCTACGAGGCCGCCTTCCTGAGCGGCGGGCCCGGCCGCGTCGCCGACGCCGCCATCGCCGCCCTGCACACCGACGGCCGGATCTCCGTCGGCGGACCGGGTGTGGTCACCACCCTCCGGCCCGTCGCCCACGACCCCGTCGAACAGGCCGTCCTCGACGCCCTCGCGGGCGGGGCCGGCGGCGCCCTTCCCACGGTCCGGCTCGCCGTGGTCCGCAGCCCCGCCGTACAGCGGATCGGGGACGGGCTCGCCGCCCGCGGGCTGGCGCACCGGCCCGGTGCCCACGCGTCCCTGGCGCGCTGGGGCACGATCCAGGGCCTGGTGTGCGTGCTCGCTGAGCCGCTGGTCTTCGCCCTGGTGGTCCTCGCGGTGGTCGGCGCCGCTCCCTTCCCGTACCACTGGATGCTGCCGTTGGCGATGATCCCCGCCCTGGCGATCGGCGGGGGCGTCGGCTTCGTCCAGGCGGCCCGGGCGCGCCGACGGGTCTCGCCCGCCGGGCGCCGCGCCCTCGCCGCCTACCGGGAGGCACCGGGCCAGGCCGCCCTGCACACGGTCGTCGGCCTCGTCGCCCTCTACGACGTGCGGTTCCTGCCGGACCTGAACCTCTCCGCGCACATCGCGGCGGCCCGGCGGAGCACCCGCTCCCGGTCCGGCCGGGCTCACTTCCTCGGCACGGCGGCGGCCGTGGGCGCCGGGACCGCCGCCCTGCAAGAACCGCTGTGGTGCGGCGGCCCGGACGGCAGCGGCCCCGACTGGGACGGCGGCTCCGGGGGAGACGGGTCCGGCTCCTGCGGCGGTTCCTCCGGCGACGGAAACAGCTGCGGTTCCTCGGACAGCGGCTGCGGTTCCGGATGCGGAGGCGGCGGTGGTGAATGAGTGCGGCAGACGTGCGGAAGGAAGCAGCGAGCAGATGCCGATGCGGAGACGGACACGAGGACGGGGGCATCCCGCGATCCTCGCGGCGGTGACGGCCGTCCTGCTGACCGGCTGCGCCGTCGACTCGGGCCCCGCGCCGGGCGCGGTCCCCGACGACCTGTGCACGGCCCTCGACGACCCGGCAGCACTGACCCTCGTCCCGGACGAGGGATCCAGGGTCAGGCCGTTCGTCTGGCGCTCGGAGAACGAGAACCGTGTGCAGTGCCGTGTCGCCGCCACGGGCGGGCCGAATCTGGAGATCGACTTCCGGCGGTACGGCGGCGGCACACCCCCGCGCCGCCCGGACCTCAGCCCGGAGGGACGCGCCGACACCGCCTTCCGGGGCATCAGGACGGAGCACACCCAGATCTGGAAGTGTTCCTTCACTCCCGTGAAGGTGGCCCGGGGCACAGGCGAGCTGTGCGAACAGCCGGCCGGGCGGGCGGGAATGAGAGGCGCGTTCGTCTCCGTCCTGGTCCGCGCGGACCGCGACTTCGCCGTGGCGAGCCTGTCCGGTGGTCAGGACCTCGACCGCACGCGGGCGGTCCTGCTCCGGCACATCGACGAGATGCTCACCCGGATGTGAGAGACCGCCCGCCTCGGGCCCCGGGCTTCGCGGCTCCGGGGCCCGAGGCGTGCCTGAGCAGTCCCGGCGGCGGTGGGCCGGCCGGACCCGATCACCTGGTTAGCATCGCGCCGGGCCACCGGCCCGGACCTCGCGGCCGTCGCGAGGAACACCCGTACCGCCAGAAGGAGTTGCGACCACCCATGCCCCAGATTGCCGCCCGGCAACGTCCCACCGCCCTCGTGATCGGAGCGGGCGCGGCCGGCCTCCTCGCCGCGGCCGCACTCGCCGACCACGCCGATGTCACCGTGCTGGAAAGGGACGTCCTGCCCGACGGACCCGAACCACGGCGCGGCGTCCCGCAGTCGAGACACGCGCACCTCGTGTGGAGCGGGGGAGTGGCCGCCATCGGCGACCTGGTGCCGGGCGCCCTGGAGGAGGTCACCGCCCGGGGCGGACGACTCGCCCACGCGATGCGGGACATCGTCACCCGCGGGCCCAGCGGTGTCTGGTTCCGGCGCTTCACCCACGGGGACCACCGCAGCCTGGTCTGCTCCAGGGACCTCTTGGACTCCGTGCTCCGCAACCACGTCCTCAACCGTGCCGAAGTGACGGCCCGTCACGAAACCACCGCGGTGGGCCTCGAAGGGGACCTGGGCCGGGTGACCGGCGTCCGGGTCCGTACCGGCGGGAACGGCCCCGCCGAGGAGAGCGTGCTCCACGCGGACCTGGTCGTCGACGCCTCGGGCCGCGGCTCGCGCGCCCCGCGCTGGCTCACCGCCCTCGGGCTCCCCGAGGTCGCCGAACGGTCGGTCAACGCCGGACTCGCCTACGCCACCCGCCTCTACCGGGCGCCGGGCACCACCGCGGCCGGCGGCTTCCCGCTCGTCAACGTCCAGGCCGACCCGACCCGGTCCCCCGGCCAGGGCGGCATCCTGCTGCCCGTCGAGGGCGACCGGTGGATCGTCACCCTCTCCGGCACACGCGGCGGTGAACCCACCGCCGACCCCGAGGCGTTCATCCCCTTCGCCCTCGGACTCGGCGACCCCCTCATCGGCGAGCTGCTCAAGGGCGCCGAACCCCTCGGCGACGTGGTCACCACCCGCAGCACGGCCAACCGGCGGCGCTACTACGAGCGGATGCGGCACTGGCCCGAGGGGTTCGTCGTCCTCGGCGACGCCGCGGCCGGGTACAACCCGGTCTACGCGCACGGCCTCACCGTAGCCGCCCAGTGCGGCATCGCCGTGCGTGAGGTGCTGGACCGGCTGCCGCTGACCGCACCCGGGACCGCGAAGGCGCTCCAGACGTCGACCGCCCGCCCCGTCGGCGCCGCCTGGGACCTAGCCGTCGGACAGGACGCCTTCTACCCCGGGGCCACGGGGACCCCGCCCACCGCGGCCGATCGGCTGCGCGCCCGCTTCGTGGACCGGGCGCTGGCCACCGGCGCCAACAACCCCCGGGCGCAGGCGGCCCTGCTCGACGTGATGAGCCTGCGGAAGCCGCCCGGCCGGCTCTTCTCCCCCGACCTGCTCGTGCCCATGCTCCTCGGCCCCAAGCGCCCCCCGCTGGGCGGCCCGCCGCTGAGGGACGACGAGCGGGAGCGTCTCACGGCCTGATGCCCGGGCGGGGCGGGCGGACGTCCCACCCGCGCCCGCCGTCACGTCCCGCACGGAGTCACCGTCCGTTCCGCCGCCGTCCCGAATCACTTGCCCGCCGGGCCCTGCTCACGGCTGCCCCACGGCGAGCCGTACGCCGTGAGCAGGTCCAGGAAGGGGCGCGGCGGCAGCGCCTCGGGGCCGAGGATCCCCGTGCCCGTCCAGGCGCCCGTGGCCAGGAGCTCCAGGGCGACCACCGGGTTGACGGCGGTCTGCCACACCACGGCCTGGGTGCCGTACTCGCGCATCGACCACTGGTTGTCCACGACGTGGTAGAGGTACACCTCGCGCGGGCTGCCGTCCCGGGTGCCCTTCACCCAGGTGCCGGCGCAGGTCTTGCCGGTCATGCGCTCGCCGAGGGTCGCCGGGTCGGGCAGACAGGCGGCGACCACGTCGCGCGGGGACACCCGCACCGTGCCTCCGTCGGCCGAGCGGACGGTGACCGGCTCGGTCGAGTCCAGGCCCAGCGCGTGCAGGGTGCGCAGCTTGCCGATGAAGTCCTCGCCCAGCCCGTACTTGAAGGTGACCCGGTCGGCATCGACCCAGCGCGGGATCAGGAGCACCTCCTCGTGCTCGACGTTCACGCACTCCACCGGGCCGATCCCCTCGGGGAAGTCGAACACCTCCGGTTCGCTGAACGGCGGCGTGGTGAACCAGCCGCGTTCGCGTTCGAAGACGACGGGCGGGTTGAGGCACTCCTCGATCGTGGTCCAGATGCTGAACGAGGGGGCGAACTCGTAGCCCTCGACGGTGAGGTTCGCGCCGTCGCGGACGCCGATCTCCTCGATCTCGTCGAAGAGTTCGTCCGCCGCGTACCGGGCGAACACGTCCGAGAGGCCGGGCTCCACGCCCATGCCGACCAGCGCGAGCCGTCCGGACTCGGCCCATTCCTCGGCCCGCTCGAACTGCTCGTCGCCGAGCTTGACCCCGCATTCGGCGTGCGGTCGTGCCGGGTGCGGCCTCGACAGCGACATCGCCATGTCCAGGTAGTGGGCACCCGATTCGAGGGCCGCCTCGAACAAGGGCATCACGAAGCGCGGGTCGGTGGCGTTGACCAGGACGTCGCACCGCTCCTCGCGGAGCAGCGCGGACACGCCCGCCCGGTCGGAGGCGTCCAGGCGACGGGCGGTGAACCGGCCGCCGGCACCGCCCAACGAGGCGACGGCGGCCTCGGCGCGCGCCGGGTCGTAGTCGGCGACCACGAAGTGGTCGAAGAAGTCGCGCCGCGCCGCGATCCGGGTGATCGCGGTGCCCACGCCTCCGGCGCCCACGAGAAGAACACGCATGAGGAACCTCATTCCACTCGGCGGAGCGCACGGGGTGCGGCGCTCCCGGACGGCCAGGGAACCCGGACCGGCACTGTAAGGTCAATGCTGTTGGCATAAGAATCCCGGGAGCCCGTGCCACCGGCCCGGGCCGGGGACCGTGCCACCGGACCGGCGGAAGGCGGACGGCATGGGAAAGCGCGTGGTCTCCGAGGGTGAGCGCCGCAGGCGGCGGCCCACCAGGAACGGAACCGTCCTGTCCGAGGGGCTGATCATCGAGACCGCCCTGCGGATGCTGAAGGAGCACGGTCCCGGCGGTCTGACCGCCCGGCGGCTGGGGACCGCGCTGGGAGCCGACCCCAGCACCCTGTACCGCTATTTCGACGGCATGGACGGCCTCACCCTCGCGATCGGTGAGGAACTGATCGGCCGCGCCGTCGACGACTGGAGGGTCCGCGGCGACTGGCGTGCCGACCTCCGCGACCTCGGCCTGCGCATTCACGCCGCCTATCTCGCCCACCCGCAGGCGGCGGTGCTCACGGCCGGCCGGGTGTCCGGACGGCACCGTGAGATCGTGGCCGACGAGATCGTCCTCGGCATCCTGCGCACAGCCGGCTTCCCCGACGCGGACGCCGTCGAGATCTTCCATGTCTTCATCGACCAGAGCCTCGCCTTCGCCGCGCTCGACGCCGGCACCCTCGCCCTGGCCGAGTCCGCCCGCGCCGGCGACGAAGGCCAGTGGCAATCGACCTATGCCCGCCTGCCCGCGAACCGGTACCCGCACATCGCGGCGACAGCCCCGCTGCTGGTCGCCCGGATGAACCTCAGCGCCTACCCGGCCGCCCTGGAACTGCTGCTCGCGAGCGCCGAGAGCCGCCTCCGGGCCCGCCTGCGCGACGTCCGCGGGACGCCCGACGGCACCAGCCCATCCCCGGCGAGTGCAGGGGACGGGCTGGTGCAGGTGCAGGAGGGAGGCCTGGGACCCCGGCCTCGCTAGCGCAGGGCGATCACTTCCTGGAGCACGACCCTGTTGCCCGTGCCGCGGAAGCCCTTCATCCCCACGAGCTCGTGTCCCTCGCCGTACGTGAAGGCGCCGAGCGGGTAGGTCACCGTAGTGTACTGCGACTGCTGTGTGTTGGACTCGTCGGATTCGGGGTCATTGAAGGACACCGACGACGGCCCGCCCGCCACGCCCTTGACGCCGGTCAGGGTGACGGCGTGGTACGTCGGGGAGATCCCGGGGCCCTCCCGCTTTAGGATGCCGATGGCCAGCTTCGGCCGGTCACTGGTCCCGCCCATCAGCTGCGCGATGGTCTGCGCGGCAAGCACGTTCTCCTGGAGGTAGTGCCGGGTCGCCTTCAGGTTGATGTACCCCTTCTTTGCGAAGTACAGGTTCATCCCCGCGACGAAGTCGGACTGGGTCGTGCCCGACCCGGGGTCGGTGTTCAGGTCCGTGGCGAGACCCTTGATGAAGTCCCGTACCTTCTGGCGGTCGGCAGGCGTGCCGCTCTCCGGGTTAAGGCCGGCGGGGGCCAGGTTGGGATAGCCGTTGGCGGCCATCCACATGAGCGCGTTGGCCGCGCTCACGGGCAGACAGAAGTTCATGCCGCTGCCGGGGAGCATGTTCGACAACTGGTCGATGTCCGGCACACCGCAGGCGGTGACCGACCACGCCGAAGACGTGACCGCGCTGCCCTGGACGCAGTCGGCCGCTGCTGCCGGTGCGGCTGTCAGTGCACTCGTGCCCGAGGCCATGGCGGTGATGGTGCACGCGGTGACCGTCCACCGGCGCAGTCGGGAGGTGAATCGCATCGTCGATCCGTTCTTCTCGTCGATCGGCCCCGCCCTCCTCTGGGGCGGCACGGAGGAGGGCGGGGCCTTTTGTCTGATTGATCGGCTTGAGCCTAGAAGAAGCGCGACTGAGTGGATTGAGCCTCAGCTACTCAGCGTTCGGGCCCGGTCCCCGATCCGTGAGTAGCGGTTGCTCATCCGACCCGGGGCGGCGGCGCAGATGCTGAGGGCCGACATGGCCATTTGGAGGCACCCATGACACCCGCCCTCACCGAGGCCGCTCCGAGCAGCTATGTCGTGCCCCCGCTCGCCGGACGCCTGCCGGTCGCGCGCCACCCCGACGCGCTGCGCGCCGAGCAGATGTCCGCCCGGTGGCTGAGCGCCCGGGCCGGCTCCCTCGCAGGGTCGCCCGACGCCTTCGCGGCGTACCAGCGGCAGCGCAACGGCCTCTTCGGCGCGTTCGCCCATCCTCAGGCCCGCGCCGACCGGTTGCAGGCCCTGGTGGACTGGTGGAACCTGGCGGCCTTCATCGACGACCTGTCGAGTCGGGCGCCTGGTGCGGGGCATGCCGAGGCCGGCCCGATCCGGCTGCTGTCCACCCTGCATGAGGTGTGGCAGGGGCGGACGGCCGCCCCGGACGCGCCGCTGGCCGCCGCGGTCGCGGACGTGTGGCAGCGTCTGACGGAGGACATGCCCGCGCGTCAGAAGGCGCGAGCCGGGGAGGGCCTGAAGGAGCTGGTGACAGGGTTCGCCCGCGAGGTGCCCTGGAGGAGGGGGCGCGAGTTCCCCAGTCTGGAGAAGTACTTCGGCCTGCGCTGGCAGAGCTTCGGGTCCGACCTCCTGTTCACGCTCACGGAGTTCGGGCTCGGGCTCGATCTGTCCGACACGGTCCACGGCCCGCTGAAGGAGGACCTGGACGCGCTCCACTGCCTTGCGATGCGTCAGGCGGCCCTGGTGAACGATGTCCTGTCCCTGCGGAAGGAGCTGGAGGAGGAGGGCTTCGCCTTCAACTCCGTCGAACTGTTGAGAAGCCGCGCCGGTATGTCCCTCCAGGACGCCGTGAACGCGGTGTGCGCGCTTGTCAGGAAGTACGAGGCGGCGTACCTCGCGAAGCGGGCGGAGGTGGCGCGAGTGGTCCGTGGCGAGCGGCCCCTGCTCACCTATCTCGACGGCGTCGACCACCTCCTCGGCGGCTGCCTCCACTTCCAGTGCCAGACCTCGCGATACCACGGCGGTGACGCCCCCTGGAACCCGTACCGCTCCCGGCTGGTGAAGGTAGCGGGCTGGCCCACGAGTGCTCCGGAACGGGCCCGGCCGAACGGCTGAGAAAGTGTTGGGTAAGCCGTTGATCACTCGTGGTTGAGGTCTTCGGTGAGGCGTCGGGCTGCTTCGGTCTCGATGGGGCCGTGCGGCT
>NZ_JBEXXN010000093.1:0-11774 GCF_040630445.1 Streptomyces sp. NPDC005805 | reverse complement strand
AACTCTTCCGGATAGGGCTTGGGCACAGCGACATCCTTCCCACCTGCCTCACAGGGCAAGCCAGTTCAGATGTCACCCGATCGTGCACCAGACCCAGATGCCCACCGCCCCACAGCCGAGGACTCCACCCGGCGGCCGCCAAGCGCGCATGACGACCTATCAGAAACCACCCCGTTCGTGCGTCGAACGTGCGTCACGTGCGTCAGATATCGCACCTAACGCACGTAACGCCCATAACGCACACTCGGAGAAACGCCAGGTCAGCGGCCCTTTTCGGCAGGTTCAAGGATCGCCACGCACTCCACATGATGCGTCATCGGAAACAGGTCGAACGCCCGCAGCGTCCGCGGCCGGTAGCCCGACTCACGGAAGTACGCCAGGTCGCGGGCCAGCGCCGCCGGGTCGCAGGCGACGTAGGCGATGCGGCGGGCGCCGAGGCCCGCGAGGTGGCGGACGGTCTGCTTGCCGGCGCCCGCGCGGGGCGGGTCCAGGACGATGATGTCCACGTCCGTGATGCCCGTGCGCGGCAGGGCGGACTCCACCTTGCCCTGTTCGATGCGGACGCGGTCGAAGTGCTGGAGGTTGTGGCGGGCGTCCTCCACCGCGCGCTTGCCGGACTCGATGCCGAGGACCGCGCCCTTCTCGCCCACCCGGTCGGCGATCGCGCCCGCGAAGAGGCCGACGCCGCAGTAGAGGTCGAGCGCCATGTCGCCCTTGCGCGGCAGCAGGCCCTGCATCACGGCCTGGACCAGGAGGTCCGCCGCCTGGGGGTGGACCTGCCAGAAGCCGCCCATGCCCACCCGGTAGGTGCGGTCGTCCGCCCGCTCGCGGACGAAGGCGCGGCCGTGCACCCGGTGCACCGAGCCGTCGCGCTCCTCGACCCGCAGCACGGACACCGGCTTGTCGAGTTCGACCAGCGGCAGCCGGCCGCCGGGGCGCGGGGTCAGGACGACCTGGCGGTCGTGCGAGCCGGTCGCCGCGATCGCCTCCACCGACGCCATCTGCGGCCAGTCCTGCTTCTCGATGCCCAGTTCCGTCACGCCCGGGGCCGCGATCATGCAGTGGTCGACCGGCTGGACCTCGTGCGAGCGGTGCTTGCGCAGACCCGCCCGGCCCTCCGCGTCGATCGCGTACTGGACGCGGGTGCGCCAGGCCGGGACCTCGCCGGCCGGGACCTTGTCGCCCGGCGCGGGCATCACGGTGCCGTCCCAGCCCGCCTCCTCCGGGGTGAGGCCCGCCAGCCGCTGGAGCTGCTCCGCGATCACCTCGCCCTTGAAGCGGCGCTGCGCGCCCGGCTTGGCGTGCTGCCAGTCGCAGCCGCCGCACTTGCCCGGCCCGGAGAACGGGCAGGGCGCCTCGACGCGGTCCTTGGAGGCGTCGAGGACGGTCACCGCGTCGGCCCGCAGGAAGCGGGAGTCCTGCTCGCCCTCGGTGACGCGGGCGACGACCTTCTCCCCCGGCAGCGCGTGGCGGACGAAGAGCACACGGCCGCCGTCCGTGCGGGCGATGCAGTGGCCGCCGTGGGCGACGGGGCCGACCTCGACCTCGTACTCCTCCCCGACCAGCGACGTCTCGGGTGCGTTCGGCATGAGGGGGTGGCTCCAGAGTTCGGGGGCGGGAGGTCGGGAGGGTACGGGGTCGCGGGGGCGGACGCCGCCGTCACGACAACGACCCACCAGTCTACGGCCGCGCGGACGTCCCCGAGACCGCCCACCGGGCCGACCGGACCGGGCCGGACCTGAACAGACCGAGGGCCCGGACCAGACCGAGCGGGCCCCGCCCCGCCCCCTCACCCCTTCCCGCTCGGCTCCTTCGGCCGCCGGTCCACCGGCCCCCGCCGCACCGCGCCCGGCGCGCTCCAGTTCGCCCGCTTGCGGGCGCGGCGCTTCGCCGCCTCGGAGGACTCCAGCTGGTACGGCACCGAGGTCACCATGATCCCCGGGGTGAACAGCAGCCGGCCCTTGAGCCGCAGCGCGCTCTGGTTGTGGAGCAGGTGCTCGTACCAGTGGCCCACCACGTACTCCGGGATGATCACGCTCACCGCGTCCCGCGGGCTTTCCCGCCGCAGGCTCTTCACGTACTCGATCACCGGGCGGGTGATCTCGCGGTACGGGGAGTCCAGGACCTTCAGCGGGACGTTGATGCCCCGCCGCTCCCACTCCTCCCGCAGCGCCCGCGTCTCGTCGGCGTCGACGTTGACGCTGAGCGCCTCCAGCTTGTCGGAGCGCATCAGCTGCGCGTACGACAGGGCCCGCAAGGTGGGGCGGTGGACCTTGGAGACCAGGACGATGGAGTGGACCCGGGAGGGGCGCACGGTGTCGTCGGCGGGCTCGTCGGGGGCGGCGATCTCGTCCGAGACCCGGTCGTAGTGCTTGCGGATCGCGGTCATCGTCCCGAAGAAGATGACCATGCCGAGCAGCGCGACCCACGCGCCGTGCGTGAACTTGGTGGCGAGGACGACGACCAGCACCAGCCCGGTGAAGAACGCGCCGAAGGCGTTGATCGCCCGGGAGCGGATCATGTGCCGGCGCTTGGCCTTGTTGCGCTCGGTCCTCAGATGCCGGTTCCAGTGCCGGACCATGCCGGTCTGGCTCAGGGTGAAGGAGACGAAGACGCCGACGATGTAGAGCTGGATCAGCCGGGTCGAGTCGGCGTCGTAGATCCACACCAGCAGGATCGCCGCACCGGCCAGCAGCACGATGCCGTTGGAGAAGGCGAGGCGGTCGCCGCGGGTGTGGAGCTGGCGGGGCAGATAGCGGTCCTGGGCGAGGATCGAGCCGAGCAGCGGGAAGCCGTTGTACGCGGTGTTCGCGGCGAGGAAGAGCACCAGCGCGGTGGCCACCGCCAGCAGGACGAAGAAGAAGGTGCCGTCGCCGAAGACGGCCGCCGCGACCTGGGAGATCACCGGGTGCTGGACGTACTCCGGGCCGACCGGAACGCCGTCGCGGAAGAGGTCCTTCGCCGGGTACTCGGCCATCTTCACGTGGCTGGCCATGGCGAGGCCGATGATGCCGCAGAACATGGTGACCGCGAGGCCGCCCATGAGCAGCAGGGTGGTGGCCGCGTTCCGGCTCTTGGGCTTGCGGAAGGCGGGGACGCCGTTGCTGATCGCCTCGACGCCGGTGAGCGCGGCGCAGCCGGAGGAGAAGGCCCGCAGCAGCAGGAAGACCAGGGCGAAGCCGGCGAGTCCGGGGTGCTCCGGTTTGATCTCGTACTCGGCGGTCGGGGCGCGCATGGTGTCGTCGAGGACGAGGCCCCGGAACGCGCCCCAGGCGATCATCAGGAAGACCGCGCCGACGAAGACGTAGGTGGGGATGGCGAAGAGCTTGCCGGACTCCCGGACGCCGCGCAGGTTCATCAGCGTCAGCAGCACGATTATCACGGTGGCGCTGAGGACCTTGTGCTCGACGACGAAGTCGACCGCGGAGCCGAGGTTCTCCACACCGGCGGAGATGGAGACGGCGACGGTGAGCACGTAGTCGACGAGCAGGGCGCTGGCGACGGTGAGGCCGGCCTTGGGGCCGAGGTTGGTGTTGGCCACCTCGTAGTCCCCGCCGCCGCTCGGGTAGGCGTGCACGTTCTGGCGGTACGAGGCGACGACGGTGAACATCAGGACCACGACGGCCGCGGCGATCCAGGGACTGAAGTGGTAGGCCGACACACCCGCGATGGACAGGACCAGCAGGACTTCGCCCGGTGCGTACGCCACGGAGGACAGCGGGTCGGAGGCGAAGACGGGGAGTGCGATGCGCTTCGGGAGGAGGGTCTCCCCGAGTCTGTCGCTGCGCAGGGCCCGGCCGATCAGAATCCGTTTGGGCAGGTCGGTCAGTTTGGACACGGAGAGGATCGTAAGCGTTCGAAATGAGCCGAACCCACTCACCACCCTTGCCTTAACGGATTCCTGTCGGGTCCCTTGGCGGATTCCTGTCGGGTCCTGACGCAACGGCACCCCGCCACCACGGGCGGTGCACCCGCTGCCGTGCGTGCTTAGCTGGTCCCGTGGTCTGAGACCCTTGGGGGCTTCGGACGCGTGAGGGATTTCGAGACAGCCGGAAGGACGGTCGTGCACATCGTCATCATGGGGTGCGGGCGCGTGGGGGCCACTCTCGCACAGACCCTGGAGCAGCAGGGGCACACGGTCGCCGTCGTCGACCGGGACCCCACCGCCTTCCGCCGCCTGGGATCGGGGTTCGGGGGCCGGCGCGTCACCGGCGTCGGCTTCGACCAGGACACCCTGCGCGAGGCGGGGATCGAGGACGCGGGCGCCTTCGCCGCGGTCAGCAGCGGTGACAATTCCAACATCATCGCGGCCCGGGTGGCGCGCGAGATGTTCGGCATCGAGAACGTCGCCGCCCGGATCTACGACCCGCGCCGCGCCGAGGTCTACCAGCGTCTCGGCATCCCGACCGTGGCCACGGTCCGCTGGACGGCCGACCAGATGCTGCGGCGGCTGCTGCCGTCGGGCGCGGAGCCGCTGTGGCGCGATCCGAGCGGTGCCGTGCAGCTGGCCGAGGTGCACACCTCGCCGGCGTGGATCGGGCACCGGATCAGCCGGCTGCAGGAGGAGACGGGCGTCCGCGTCGCGTATCTCACCCGGCTCGGCGAGGCGATCCTGCCGACCTCGGCGACCGTCCTCCAGGACGGCGACCTGGTGCACGTGATGATGCGTACGGAGGAGATCGGGAAGGTCGAGGCGGCCTTCGCCGAGGGCCCCGAGGAGGGCGGTCACTGATGCGGGTGGCTATTGCGGGCGCGGGCGCGGTCGGCCGGTCCATCGCGGGCGAGCTGCTGGAGAACGGCCACGAGGTCCTGCTGATCGACAAGGCGCCCACCGCGATCTCGGTGGAGCGGGTGCCGCAGGCGGAGTGGCTGCTGGCGGACGCCTGCGAGATCACCTCGCTGGACGAGGCGGCGCTCCAGCGCTGCAACGTCGTCATCGCGGCGACCGGCGACGACAAGGTGAACCTGGTGGTCTCGCTGCTGGCGAAGACCGAGTACGCGGTGCCCCGGGTGGTCGCGCGGGTGAACAACCCGAAGAACGAGTGGCTCTTCAACGAGTCCTGGGGCGTGGACGTGGCGGTGTCCACACCGCGTCTGATGTCCGCGCTGGTGGAGGAGGCGGTGAGCGTCGGCGACCTGGTCCGGCTGCTGCGTTTCAGCCACGGCGACGCCAACCTGGTGGAGCTGACGCTGCCCCCGGAGTCGGCGCTCGCCGGGACCCGGGTCGGGGCGGTGGACTGGCCGCAGGACACCTCCCTGGTGACGATCATCCGCGGTTCGCGGGTGCTCACCCCGAGCAAGGAGGAGAGCCTGGAGGCCGGTGACGAGCTGCTGTTCGTGGCCGCCCAGGCGCGGGAGGAGCAGCTGGAGGAGCTGCTCTCGGTGCGCCGGGGGCCCGGGGACGACTGACCGCGCCGTGTGAACGCCGAGGGGCCCGGAACCGTGATCGGTTCCGGGCCCCTCGCGCACGCTTCAGCGGTTCAGGAGGACGGGGTCTCCCGCGCCGCGGCCGCCGCGGCCTCGCGCTCCTTCTCGGCCCGTTCCTCGGCCTCCATCTCGGCGAACACGTCGATCGGCGCGGGCGCCTTCGCCAGGAACACCCAGGTCAGCCAGACGGCGAGCAGGAACGGCGGGATCTTCAGCGCGACCAGGACCCAGCCGAGCTGGGTGGTGTCGGCCCACCAGTAGAGCGGGAAGAGGATCGCGCACTTGGCGAGCAGGATCAGGCCCCAGGCGTAACTGGCCTTGGTGTAGGCGCGCTTGCGGCCGGGGTTGCGGGTGCGCCAGGAGAGGTTCTCCTTGAACACCGGCCCGAGGATCAGCCCGATGAGCGGGACCCCGGCGGCGGCGGTGATCAGGTACGCGAGGGCGAGGCCCAGCGTGTAGATCATGCCGGGCAGGTAGAAGTCCTTGGCCTCGCCCGTCATCATCGCGAAGACCACACCGAAGCCGACGCCGAAGACGCCGCTGAAGGCGTGCTTGACGGTGTCCCTGCGGAGCAGGCGGACGACGACCAGCACCAGGGAGATGGCCAGCGCCGCGATCGCGGCGCTCTTCAGGTCCTTGTTGATCGTGTAGATCGTGACGAAGAGCAGGCCCGGCAGGACCGTCTCCACCATGCCGCGCACGCCGCCGAACGCCTCGAACAGCGCCGCCTCCGTGACCGCCTTGGAGTCGTCGGGCCCGGCGGCCGGGGCGCCGGGCGCGTCCTGCTGCGGGTCGTGGGGGGTGGGGGTCGGCTTGTCGACAGACGTCACCGGCTACTCCTGTCCCAGTGGTCGGAGTTCGTATTTGGGATTGAACAGCACCCGGCGGCCGTGGCTCATGGAGATCCGCCCGGAGGCGATCAGCCGCCGGCCCGGTTCGATGCCCACGATGGAACGGCGGCCGAGCCAGACGACGTCCAGCGGGGCCGTGCCGTCGAAGAGCTCCGCCTCCAGCGCGGGCACCCCGGCCCGTGGACGCAGGGTGACCGTGCGCAAGGTACCAGCGACCCGGACGATCTGCCGGTCACCGCAGTCGCAGATCCGGGTGCAGCCCGTGGCCTGCGCGTCCTCCTGGAGTTCCGCGGATTCGAGGTCCTGCTGCGAGGACGCGAGCCGGTCGAGCATACGGCGGAAGCGGCCCGCCGGGCGGCCCGTGCCCTCGCCCGGCGCCGTCTTCCCGGAGCGGGGTGTGGCACTCATACGGAAAGCCTACCGGCCCCTTCTCGACCGCATCGAGATCGGCCGTATCAACGTTCGAAGCGGTAGCCCATGCCCGGTTCGGTGACGAAGTGCCGGGGGTGCGAGGGGTCGGCCTCCAGCTTCCGCCGGAGCTGGGCCATGTAGACCCGCAGATAGTTGGTCTCCGTGCCGTAGGAGGGGCCCCAGACCTCCTGGAGGAGCTGCTTCTGGCTGACCAGCCGGCCGGTGTTGCGGACCAGCACCTCCAGCAGATGCCACTCGGTGGGGGTGAGCCGGATGTCGCGTCCGTCGCGGTGGACCTTCTTCGCGGCGAGGTCGACGGTGAAGGTCCCGCTCTCCACGACGGCCTCCGCCTCCCCGCCGCCGGCCGGCTCGACCCGGCGGACGGCGGCGCGCAGCCGGGCGAGGAGCTCGTCCATGCCGAAGGGCTTGGTGACGTAGTCGTCGGCGCCCGCGTCGAGGGCCTCGACCTTCTCGTCGGAGGAGTGGCGGGCCGAGAGGACGATCACGGGCACCCTGGTCCAGCCGCGCAGTCCGCGGATCACGTCGACGCCGTCCATGTCCGGCAGGCCGAGGTCGAGGACGACGACGTCGGGGTGGCGGGCGCCGGCGAGTTCGAGGGCGGTCGCGCCGTCGTGGGCGGAGTCCACCTCGTACTTGCGCGCCTTCAGGTTGATCACGAGGGCGCGCACGATCTGCGGCTCGTCGTCGACCACGAGCACCCGGGTCATGACCGGTCCGCCTTTCTTCGGTGCGGGTTTCCGCGCTGCGGGGTGGTGCGGTGAGGGGTTCGGCAGGGGCGCGGGCGGGGGCCGCGCGGCGGGCTCAGGTCCGGGCTCATGTCACGGCCTCCGCCGGGAGCCCGGGGGTGGCGCCCCCGCGTCCCTGGCCGGGCACCGCGACCAGGTCCAGGACCATGGTCATCCCGCCCCCGGGGGTGTCCTCGGCGGTGAGCGTCCCGCCCATCGCCTCCACGAAGCCCCGGGCCACGGCGAGCCCGAGGCCCACGCCGGCGCCGCGCGGGGCGTCCCCGTACCGCTGGAACGGCTCGAAGATCCGCTCCTTGGCGTCGTCGGGCACCCCGCCGCCCCGGTCCACGACCCGCAGCTCGACACGGTCGCCGAGGGCGCTGGCCGCGACGGCCACGGGCGCGCCGGGCGGGCTGTACTTGACCGCGTTCTCCACGATGTTGGCCACCGCGCGCTCCAGCAGCCCCCGGTCGACGGCGACCATCGGCAGGGACTCGGGGATGTCCAGGCCGACGCTCTCCGGCGGCACGCCCGCGAGCGCGAGGGGGATGACCTCGTCGAGGGAGGTCTCCCGGATCAGCGGGGTGACCGTGCCGGTCTGGAGGCGGGACATGTCGAGGAGGTTGCCCACCAGGTGGTCGAGGCGGTCGGCGCCCTGCTCGATCCCGGCGAGCAGTTCGGACTCGTCCTCCTCGGACCAGGCGACGTCGTCGGAGCGGAGCGAGGTGACGGCCGCCTTGATCCCGGCGAGCGGGGTGCGCAGGTCGTGGCTGACGGCGGCGAGCAGGGCGGTGCGTATCCGGTTGCCCTCGGCGAGGGCGCGGGCCGCCTCCGCCTCCCCCACCAGGCGCTGCCGGTCCAGGACGACGGCGGCCTGGGTGGCGAAGGCGGCCAGCACCCGCCGGTCCTCGGCGGGGAGCACCCGGCCGGAGAGGGCGAGGGCCATGTGGTCGCCGACGGGCATGTCCACGTCCGCGTCGTCGGGGCGGGCGGCGGGGGCCGGGCCGACGCTGGCGGTGCAGGTCCACGGGGTGAGGTCGTCGTCCCGTTCCAGCAGGGCCACGGACTCCATGGCGAAGGTCTCCCGGACCCGCTCCAGCAGGGCGTCGAGGGCGGTCTCGCCGCGCAGCACACTGCCGGCGAGGAAGGACAGGATCTCCGACTCGGCGCGCAGCCGGGCCGCCTGGTGGGTGCGCCGGGTCGCTATCCCGACGACGGAGGCGACCGCGGCGGCCACCGCGAAGAAGATCAGCAGGGCGACCAGGTTCTGCGGCTCGGCGATGTCCAGGGTGTGCGTCGGCGGCGTGAAGAAGTAGTTCAGCAGCAGGGACGCGGCGGCCGCCGAGGCGAGCGCGGGCAGCAGCCCGCCGAGCAGGGCCGCCATCACCGTCAGGAAGAGGAAGAGCAGCACGTCGTTGGCGAGCCCGGGCCCGTCCTCCAGGTGCCGCAGGACGACGGTGAGCAGCACCGGCGCGGCGACGCCGACGAGCCAGGCGGCGACGGTGCGGGGGCGGCCGATGCGCGCGCCCCGGGCGCCGGGCAGCCCCCGGCCCTTGCCGGCCTCGTCGTGGGTGACGATGTGCACGTCCAGGTCGGGGCCCGAGTCGCGGGCGACGCTCGCGCCGACGCCGGGGCCGAAGAGGTACTGCCAGGACTTGCGGCGGCTGGAGCCCAGCACGATCTGGGTGGCGTTGACGCCGCGCGCGAACTCCAGCAGCGCGGACGGTATGTCGTCGCCGATGACGTGGTGGAAGGTGCCGCCCAGGTCCTCGACCAGGGTGCGCTGGTCGCTCAGCTCCTTCGGGGAGGCGGAGGTCAGGCCGTCGCTGCGGGCGATGTACACGGCGAGGATCTCCCCGCCGGCCCCCTTGGCGGCCATCCGGGAGGCCCGGCGGATCAGGGTGCTGCCCTCGGGCCCGCCGGTCAGCCCGACGACGATGCGCTCCCGGGCCTGCCAGGTGGAGCGGATGTTGTGCTCGCCGCGGTACTGCTGGAGGTACTCGTCCACCCGGTCGGCGAGCCAGAGCAGGGCCAGCTCGCGCAGGGCGGTGAGGTTGCCGGGGCGGAAGTAGTTGGAGAGGGCCGCGTCGACCTCGTCGGGCCGGTAGATGTTGCCGTGCGCCATACGGCGGCGCAGGGCCTGCGGGGCCATGTCGACGAGTTCGATCTGCTCGGCCCGGCGTACGGCCTCGTCCGGCACGGTCTCCCGCTGGGGCACGCCGGTGATGGAGCGGACGACGTCGCCGAGGGACTCCAGGTGCTGGATGTTGACGGTCGAGATGACGTCGATCCCGGCCGCCAGCAGCTCCTCCACGTCCTGCCAGCGCTTGGCGTTGCGGGAGCCGGGGACGTTGGTGTGGGCGAGTTCGTCGACCAGGGCGACGGCGGGACGGCGGGCGATCACGGCCTCGACGTCCATCTCGGTGTACGTGCCCCCGCCGTGGGTCAGCTCGCGGCGGGGGACCTCCTCCAGCCCGTGCAGCAGCGCCAGGGTCCGGGGCCGGTCGTGGTGCTCGACGTAGCCGATGACGCAGTCGGTGCCGCGTTCGATGCGGCGCTGGGCCTCGGAGAGCATGGCGTAGGTCTTGCCCACGCCGGGCGCCGCGCCCAGGTAGATCCGCAGCTTGCCGCGTCCCATGGCCTCTGTGTCTTCCGTGCTTCCGTGTTCCGGGGGCCGTTCTCCGCGCGTCCGTGTCTCGCGGCCGCGCGGAGTCGAGACTACGTCCGCGGGCGGGTGGGCCGGGGCGCGGGCCGGTGGGCGGGGTCGTCCTTGACGGGATTCTGACGCGGGGCGGGGCGGGACGGGGCCCGGGTGCCGGGGGCTACTGCTCGGCGATCTTCCCGTCGCGCAGTTCGAGGACCCGGTCGGCCAGGTCCAGGAGCTGGGCGTCATGGGTCGCGACCAGCGCGGTGACGCCCTCGCTGCGGACCACGGCCCGCAGCAGCTCCATCACCGCGAGCCCGGTCTCGGCGTCGAGCTGGCCGGTCGGCTCGTCCGCGATCAGGAGCGCGGGGCGGTTGGCGAGGGCGCGGGCGACGGCGACGCGCTGCTGCTGTCCGCCGGACAGCTCCCCGGGCCGCTGGGCGGCGTGGTCGGCGAGCCCCACGAGGGCGAGCATCAGGGCGACGCGCTCCTCCCGCTCGCGCGGGTCGGCCTTGCGCAGCCGCAGCGGGACGCCGACGTTCTCGGCGGCGGTCAGGATCGGGATCAGCCCGAAGGACTGGAAGACGAAGCCGATGCGGTCGCGGCGCAGGGCGAGCAGCCCGTCCTCCCCGAGCCCGGCCAGCTCGGTGCCGTCGACCCGGATGCTGCCGCCGTCGGGGCTGTCGAGCCCGCCGACGAGGTTGAGCAGGGTGGTCTTGCCGGAACCGGAGCGGCCCTTGAGGGCGACGAGTTCGCCCCGCGGGATGTCGAAGGAGACCCCGCGCAGGGCGTGCACGGCGGACGCGCCGCTCCCGTACGACCGGTGCACGCCCGCCACCCGGACCATCGGCGCGGCCTCCACCACGACGGCGGCCCCGCCGTGCGCGCTGCTGCTCTCGGTCATACGCGAAGCCCCCCGTGCCCGCCGGATCGTGTGCCCGCACACTATGCGCGACCGCGTGAGCCAGGCAACGGCGGGGCGCGGCACCGCGCGGGCGCCTTGCACACCGACCGGGCCAGCGGGGACCGGACCGCGCCGGGCGCGAGGCGCAGGGCCGGCCCGCGGGGACGGGACGGCCCACGCCGACCGGGCCAGCGGGGACCGGCCCACGCCGGGCCGGCCCGCGAGGACGAGACGACCCACACCGACCGGGCCCACGGGGACCGGACCGCGCCGGGCGCGAGGCGCAGGGCGGGCCCGCGGGGACGAGACGGCCCACGCCGGACGGGCCAGCGGGGACCGGCCCACGCCGGGCCGGGGCGATGGGCCACCGAAGCGGTGCAGCGGCCCCCGGGGGCCGGCCGGCCCGCGGGGACGGGACGGACCGCGCCGGGCGCGAGGCGCAGGGCGGGCCCGCGGGGACGGGACGGCCCACGCCGGGCGGGCCAGCGAGGACGGGACGGCCCGCCCGCCGGGGCGGCCCGCGAGGACGAGACGACCCACGCCGGGCGGGCCAGCGAGGACGGGACGGCCCGCGCGCCGGGGCGATGGGCCGCCGAAGCGGGGGCAGCGGCCCCCGGGGGCCGGCCGGCCCACGAGGACGGGACGGACCGCGCCGGGCGCGAGGCGCAGGGCGGGCCCCCGAGGACGGGACGACCCACGCCGGGCGGGCCAGCGAGGACGGGACGGCCCGCGCGCCGGGGCGATGGGCCGCCGAAGCGGGGGCAGCGGCCCCCGGGGCCGGGCGACCCGCC
>NZ_JBEXXN010000092.1:0-12727 GCF_040630445.1 Streptomyces sp. NPDC005805 | reverse complement strand
CCCCCATCCCGGGCGACCTGTGCTACTTCACCTTCACCGACACCCAGTTGGGCACCGCCTCCTACGGCTACGGCGAGCGCGCCGGCCTCCAACACGCCCCGCGGCGCAGATGCCGCACCCCCGGCCGGGGTGCCGGGGCCCCCGGCCCCGGCCACCACCCCGGTCCCCGGCGCGCTCCCCGCGCTCGTCACCGGCGCGCCAGGTACGCCTGGAACGCCCGGTACAGCGCGTGGTTGGCGGTGCCGTCCAACGGTCTCTCCCATTCCCCCGAGGTCTCCACGACCTCGCCCCCGGTCCCCAGCTTCCAGCGCAGCAGTCCGTGGGCGCGCTCCTCGGGGTCGAGGGTGGAGGGTACCCCGCGCATGTCGTACACGTCCGCGCCCAGCGCGTGGGCGTCCTGGAGCATCCGCCACTGGAGGAGGTTGGAGGGCCGCACCTCGCGCCGGTGGTCCGCGGACGCCCCCGTCTGGTACCAGACCCGCCGGCCGACCCGGACCATCGTGTGCGCGGCCAGGATCTCGCCCCGGTGCCGGGCCAGGTACAGCGTCATCCGGCCCGGCTCCTCCGCGTTCAGCGCCGCGTACTGGCGCTGGTAGTACGCCAGCGAACGCCCCAGCCGGAAGCCGTCCCGCGTCTCCGTGATCCCCAGCAGCCGGTGGAACTCGGGCAGGTCCGCCGCGCTGCCGACCACCGTCTCGACGCCCTCCCGCCGCGCCCGGCGCACATTGCGCCGCCACTCCTGGTTGAGCCCGGCCCACAGCTCGTCCGGGGTCCGCCCGGCGAGCGGGACGCGGAAGACGAACCGGGGCTGCGCGTCCCCGTCCTCCTCCCCGCCGCAGCGGTGCCAGCCCCGGGCCCGCAGCCGCTCCGCGACCACCGAGCCCACCGGGTCGACCTCCCGGGCGAGCACGTCCGTGATCCGGCGGCCGGGCCCGGTCGCCGCCTTCAGGCGGGCCGCGTCCCAGACCCGGTGCGCGGGCGCGGGCCCGATCCGCACGGCGAACGCGCCCGCCGAAGCCAACTGCCGCAGCAGTGGGTTCAGCCAGGCGTCGATACCGGGGTCGGCCCAGTCGGCGACCGGCCCCTCCGGCAGGTACGCGAAGAACTTGCGCGTCCCGGGCAGCCGCCGCATCAGCACCAGCGCCGCGCCCGTCAGCTCCCCCGCCTCCGGTCGCGGCCCCCAGCCGAACAGCAGCGGCCGCCAGCCCTCCTTCACCTGCCCCCAGGACGGGCACTGGAGAAATCCTGGGGCGAGGGCCTGACCGGCCGGGGAGGCCAGGAAGGCGCGGTAGGCGTCGGCGGTGACGGGGGCGAGCACGGTGTCGCGGCCTCGGTCGGCCGGCAGGAGCAGCGCGGACACGGTGGGACCTCATGTCTGTCGGTGTGGTGGGGGCCTGTCGGTGTGGTGGGGGCCGGGGGCGCCGTGTCCCGCACGGCGGTCCCTCCTGGCGGTGCGATGGATGCTCACAGCCGTCCATGACCGTCCCGACCGGCGAATGTGACCGGACGATGACCGTTGTGCCGCAAGGCCCGTCACACACCGCGAACGGCTCTCACCTGCGGTTTCGCCGCCCTACGCTCGCCGTCGAGCCGCTTCTTTCCGCTTCTTTCCGCCGCCGCGCAACGGTCCGTCCCCCATGGGCCTCTTCTGTGGCGGCCCAGACCTGTACGACGGAGGTTCCGATGCGTCCCATACACCCCGCGAGAGCCGTGTCCGCTCACCCGATACGGACCCGGATCGCGGCGACCGCCCTGCTGCTGGCGCCGCTCGCCGCCTGCTCGGCGGGTACGTCCGGCGGTGGCGGCGCCGACGACGGGAAGCCGGGCGGCGGGAAGGACCGTCCCGCGACGGTGACCGTCACCCCCAGCGGCGCCAAGGCCCCCGCCGGGAAGCCGGTGACGGTGGACGTGCGCGGCGGGACCCTGGTGAAGGCCGTCGTCACCGACGCCGAGGGCCGCTCCCTCGGGGGCGAACGTTCCGGCGACACCGCCTGGAAGTCCGCCCGCAAGGCCGCCCCCGGCACCACGTACACCGTGCGCACCACCACCCGCACCCCGGACGGCACCGAGCGCACCGACGAGTCCTCCTTCACGACCGCGCCCGCGGACCGGGTCAACAAGGTCGACTGGCGGCCCGGCGCGGCGACCACGGTCGGCGTGGCCCAGCCCCTGTCCCTCGTCTTCGACCACCCGGTGACCGACAAGGCCGAGGTGGAACGGCAGTTGAAGGTCACCGTCCCGGACGGCACCGAGGGCTCCTGGGGCTGGATCAAGGACTACTCGGGCCGCGACCGGGTGGACTGGCGGCCCAAGGAGTACTGGAAGCCGGGCACCGAGGTCCGGCTCGACGCCCGGCTGAACGGCACGGACTCCGGCGACGGCGGCTGGTTCGTCCGCGACTACTCCACCCACTTCACCGTGGGCTCCCGCCAGATCGTCAAGGTCGACCTGGACGCCAAGCGCCTGACCCTGGAGCGGCACGGCGAGACCGTCCGCTCGATCCCGGTCTCCGGCGGGACCCCCGGCGGCAAGAAGCGCTCCTGGGGCGGCACCACGGTGCTGATGGCCAAGGAGGGGACCATCAACATGAACTCCGAGACGGTCGGCCTGGGCGACGCCTACGACAAGATGGTCGACTACTCGATGCGGCTCACCTGGTCCGGCATGTACGCGCACGCCGCGCCGTGGAACGCGCAGCACATGGGCCGCGCCAACCGGAGTTCCGGCTGCATCGGCATGGACACCCCCGACGCCTCCTGGTTCTACGGCCAGGTCCGCCCCGGCGACCCCTTCGAGATCACCGGAGGCGACACCAAGGGCGTCCCCGACCCCGGCAACGGCTTCGGCGCGTGGAACCTCTCCTGGGAGGAGTGGCAGGCGAAGAGCGCGCTGCGCTGAGGCGGGTGGACGCGGCGCGGGCGGCCCGGATCAGGCGTCCGCGCCGGGGAGTTTGGACATGCACTCGAACCAGACGGTCTTGCCCGGCGGCCCGAAGCGGTGGGGCAGCACGCCCCAGCGGTCGGTGACCGCGTCGACCAGGAGCAGCCCGCGCCCGTCCTCGGCGGTGACGTCCCCCCGGCCGGGGCTGGGCACGACGGGGCTGCCGTCCGAGACCTCGACCCGCACCCCGCCGTCCTGGAAGGTGACCAGGGTCTGGCAGCGGCGGCCGGGCACATGGCGCACCACGTTCGCGATCAGCTCGGTGAGGGCGAGTTCGGCGGCGTCGCAGACGTCGGGGATACCCCAGGAGACGAGGTAGGTGCGCAGGATGCGGCGCAGGTGGCGGGCGGAGTGCTCACCGACGGCCATCTCGGCGCGGTAGCCGGGCCCGAGTGCCGGTTCCCGCGCATCAGTTGCGTGATTCATGCCACCAGGGTGCGACGCGGCGACTACGCTCGGCTACGTAAGGAAACGAACGCCGAAAGGCGTTGCAGGCCGGAGGTGCCCGTCGTGGCCAACATCCAGTCACTCGATCCCAGCGCGTCCCCCCTCGACTACTACGGCTGGGAGTTACGCCGGCTGCGGGAAGCGGCGGGCCTCAAACAGGGCGAGCTCGGCGACATCGTCTTCTGCTCGGGGTCCCTGATCGGCCAGATCGAGACCACGAAGAAGGTCCCGACCAGGGAGTTCTCCATGCGGGTCGATGTGGCCCTCGGCACGGACGGGCTCTTCTCCCGCCTGATCGGGCTGGTACTGCGCAGCCAACTCCCCAGCTGGTTCCAGCCATACGCGGAGATGGAAGCGAAGGCGTCCTACATCTCCACCTATCAGGCGCAAGTGGTACCCGGTCTGATGCAGACCGAGGGCTACGCACGGGCGGTCCTCGCCACCGGGGAGATGGATGACCTCGACACGCTGCTGGCAGCCCGGATGGAGCGGCAGCGCATCGTGGAGCGCGCCCACCCACCACTGGCGTGGGTCGTGCTGGACGAGGCGGTGCTGCACCGTCAGGTCGGTGGCATCGCCGTGATGCGCGCCCAACTGACGCGCCTGTTGGACTACACGGACCACCGCTGTATGCGGGTCCAGGTACTGCCGTTCTCGGCGGGTGAGCATCCTGGACTGGCAGGTGCCTTCAATCTGCTGCGCTTCGAGGACCACCCGGACATCTTCTACACCGAGGACATGATGTCCGGTCACATGACCGCCGATCCCAAGACCATCAAGCAAGCGTCCCTCCATTACGCTCACTTGCAGGCCCTCGCCCTCTCAGTGAGGGATTCGGCGGCGCTGATCAAGCGTGTGATGGAGGAACACTATGGACACCCGACCCGACCTGGCGAAGGCCCCTTGGCGTAAGTCCAGCTTCAGCGGCCCCAACGGTGGAGACTGCGTCGAATGCACCGTCACCGGCCCCGCTGCCTGGCGTAAGTCCAGCTTCAGCGGGAGCACCGGGGGCGACTGCGTCGAGTGCACGGTCACCGGCACCGCCACCTGGCGCACGTCCACCCACAGCGGCAACACCGGCGGCGACTGCGTCGCGGTCGCCGACGGCTGCCCCTCCGCCACCGTGCCCGTCCGGGACAGCAAGAACCCGGACGGACCCGTCGTGGTCTTCGAGGCCGCCGCCTGGCAGACCTTCGTCAACGGTCTCCGCTAGGACACCGGGCGGGCGCGGAGGGCCGCCAGGACCTCGCGCGCCCGTATCCGGAAACGTTCGTCCGCGCGGACGATCTCCGTGTCGACGCCCGAGTTGATCACCCGGGCGTCGCCCTCCGCCAACACGGCCAGCCGCGCGGCCTGTTCGGCCGGGACGCCGTCCGGGCCGAGGGCGAGCAGCGCGTCCAGGACGGCGAGGGGCGGCGCGCCCCTCTCCGCCGCGTCCAGCACCGTGGCCGCGAGCCCCGGCCGGTCCCCGTCCTCGACGGCGAGCAGCGCGAGGACCGCCGCCGGGACCTGCTGCGGGTGGCCGAGCAGGGCCCGGAGGCGCGGCTCCAGCGGCCGGCCCGCCGGACCCAGCAGCGCGGCGGCCTCGGCGGCCCGTATCGCCGTCCAGCGGTACCACTCCTGGCCCGTCGCCCGCTCCAGGACCGCGTCCAGCACGGGCACCGCCGCCTGGGCGTCGCCCGTGATCCGCCACAGGGCCGCCGCGATCGCCACATCCGCGTCCAGGACCGGGACGATCGCGTCCTCACCCGCGCCGCTGAGGGCCGCCCGCAGGGCCGGGACCAACCCGGCCGCCCCCGCGCCGAGTTCACCCGCCGCCATCGCCGCCGAGGCGACCTCGTTCTTCCCCTCCGTCAGTTCTCGGGCCAGCGCGGCGAGCAGCGGTTCCGCGTCCCCGGTGAGGGTGTGCAGGGCCCGGGCGACGACGGACGGGCCGTCCGCCGCGTGCGCGCGCAGGGCCGCCGCCGCGCGGGCGCGCTCCTCGGCCGGGGCTGCCGGGGCGACGGCCGCCAGCGCCCGCGCGGCCGGGAGCGGATGACTGCCGAGGTACCCGCACACCCCGGGCAGCGCCGGGACGGCCCGCGCGCCCCACTGCCGCAGCAGACCCAACAGCTGGAACGGCTCGTTGCCGCTCAGCCCACCGGCCCGCAGCCGCTCCCGCACCGCGTCCAGCAGACCGGCATGGAACGGGAAGTCACCGGCCGCGCGGAACCCGGCCGCTGCGTCCAGCGCCCACGGCAGCCGGCCGAGGCCCCGGGCCAGCAGCGGGGCGGCCTCCTCCGGCGCGACCTGGACCAGCGCGACGAGCGCCCGGTCGCCGAGGTCGTCCTCGTGGGCGGCTTCGGCGAGGGCCTTCAGCGCGGGCGCGGCCCCGGCGGCGGCCGGGCCGAACCGGGCGACCAGCGAGGCCGCCCGGCGCGGTTCGGCGCCGGGGGCGAGCAGGGGGATGAGCGCGGGGAGCAGCCGGTCACTGAGCCCGCGTGACTCCGTGACGGCGTCCTCCGCCGCCCACAGCGCCTCCTCGACGGCTTTGGGCCGCCCGCAGGCCAGGGCCGCGAGGAGGAGGTCCCCGGCGGCCTCCGTGTCCTGTGCGGTCCGCCGCTCCAGCAGGGCGAGGACCAGGGCGTGCAGCGGCTCGGCGCGGTCCAGGTCGAACCGCTCCCGGCCGAGAGCGTCAGCGGGGAGCAGGGCGAGGACCGTCTCGTGGTGGGCCCGCTCCCAGCTCTCCCCCGCGTCCAGCGCGGTGAACACGGCGGCCAGCCGCAGCGGCGCGGGCCGGTCCGGGCCCAGCTCCGCGCGGGCGAGGCGGGCGGCCTCGCGCACGTCCGACCGGCCCAGGGCGGTGAGGAGTTCGGCCCGCACCAGCGGCTCGGTCTCCACCGCCCAGCGCTCGCGCAGCGCGGTCCCGGCACTCCCGGCCGCCCGCATCTGCCCGACGGCCCAGGCGGCGGCCTGGCGCACCCGGGGCTCCTGGTGGGCCAGCAGCGGTATCAGCAGGGGCAGTTGGGCGGCGACGGCGGCGCGGACCGTGCCCGCCGGGACACCCCACTCGTCCTCGCTCCCGGCGAGCCCGCCGAGGAGCAGCAGCGCCTCCGCCGGGCGGCGCCCGGCCGCCGCGACCCGGGCCAGGAAGGGCGCGGCCTCGGCACTCGCCGGGTAGACCGTGCCCTGGTGCAGGATGCTGCCGTACAGCTCGGACTCCGCCTCCGACGCGGCCTCCTCGTCCTCCCCCGCGAAGGCACGCAGCAACTCCGGCAGATCCTCCGCCCCGCCGTAGGCATGCGAGAAGTCGGCCCAGGGGCGGGCGTCGAGGCCGTCGAGCGCGTGTGCGAGATCCATACCGGGATCATCGCAGCGGGGTCCGACAACACCCCCGGCGCACAGCGCCCTCCACCGGCGCGCGCCCTCACGTTCACGCCCCCGGCGCACCGCGCTCACGCCCCCGGCCCCGGCCCCGCCATCTCCCACACCAGCACCTCGGCCCCGGACTCCGCGCCCCCGACCAGCGCCAGCCCCTCCGCGTCCGTGATCCGCGCCGCGTCCCCGGGGGACAACGTTTCTCCGGCGTCCGGGCCGAGGGCGACCCCGCCCCGCACCACATGCACGTACAGGAACTCCCCGTCCGGCACGGCGGTCCGCTCCCCGGGCGCCAGCCGCCGCGCGTGCAGCATCGCCCGCGCCTGCGGGAGGGCGTACGGCGTCGCGTCGGCGATCCCGCGCACGATCTCGTACGAGGGCTCCCCGCCCGGGTCGAGCGGCGCCAGCCACATCTGCACGAACACCAGCGGCTCGTCACCGTCGTTGCGCTCGGTGTGCCGCACCCCGCCCGCCGCGCTGAGCCGCTGCACGTCCCCGGGGCGGACCACACTCGCGTGCCCGGCCGAGTCCCGGTGGGTCAGCTCGCCGGAGACGACCCAGGTGACGATCTCGGTGTGGCTGTGCGGGTGCTCGTCGAAGCCCGCGCCCGGCGCGAGGCGCTCCTCGTTGCAGGCCAGCAGCGGGCCGAAGCGCAGATTGTCCGGGTCGTAGTGGCCGCCGAAGGAGAAGGCGTGCAGGGACTCGATCCCCGCCCCGGGCTCCCCGCCCGGGTAGCGGTCTCCGGCGCGCCGGACCGAGATGCTGGAGGCTGTCACGCGTCCACGGTAGCGGCGGCGCGCGCACCGGCCGGCGCGATGCCGGGAACCCCTGCACTCGGTCCCCGCGTCCTGATAAGGCACTCTTGTCCCCGTGCCCGAACCTGCTGCGAACGCCTCCCACCCGCACTCCGCGACCCTGCGCCGCCTGGAGCAGTCGTCCGGCCGGCTCGCCGCGAACGCGATCGCCCGCATGGACGAGACGCTGCCGTGGTACCGGGCCATGCCCCCGGAGAACCGGTCCTGGATCGGGCTGGTCGCCCAGGCGGGCATCGCCGCGTTCACCGAGTGGTTCCGCCACCCGGAGACCCCGCAGGCGATCTCGACCGACGTCTTCGGCACCGCGCCCCGGGAGCTGACCCGGGCGATCACCCTGCGCCAGACCGTGGAGATGGTCCGCACCACCATCGAGGTCATGGAGACCGCGATCGAGGAGGTCGCGGCCCCCGGCGACGAGTCGGTGCTCCGCGAGGCGCTGCTCGTCTACGCGCGGGAGATCGCCTTCGCCACCGCCCAGGTGTACGCGCAGGCGGCCGAGGCCCGGGGCGCCTGGGACGCCCGGCTGGAGTCCCTGGTGGTCAACGCGGTGCTCTCCGGCGAGGCCGACGAGGGCGCGGTCTCTCGCGCGGCGGCCCTCGGCTGGAACTCGCCCGACCACGTCTGCGTGATCCTCGGCACCGCGCCCGACGGGGACAGCGAGCTGACCGTGGAGGCGATCCGCCGGGCCGCCCGGCACGCCAAGCTCCAGGTGCTGACCGGGGTCCTCGGCGACCGCCTGGTCGTGATCGCGGGCGGCAGCGACAACCCCCTCCAGGTCGCGAAGGCGCTGATCGGCCCGTACGCGGCCGGGCCGGTGGTCGCGGGCCCGATCGTGCCGGACCTGCTGGCCGCGACCCGGTCCGCGCAGGCGGCGGCGGCCGGGCTGAAGGCGTGCACCGCCTGGCAGGACGCCCCCCGGCCGGTCCTCGCGGACGATCTGCTGCCGGAACGCGCCATCGCCTCCGACCCCGCGGCGCGCGAGCAGTTGGTGGAGGAGATCTACAGACCGCTGGAGGAGGCCGGTTCGGCGCTCCTGGAGACCCTGAGCGTCTATCTGGAACAGGCCAGCAGCCTCGAAGGCGCGGCCCGGATGTTGTTCGTCCACCCCAACACCGTCCGCTACCGGCTGCGACGTGTGACCGACGTCACCGGGTGGTCGCCGTCCGACGTCCGCTCGGCGTTCACGCTGCGAATCGCCCTGATTCTGGGGCGTCTGGCCGACGGGGACACGCAGTCCTAGACTTTTGTGGGACACCGACAATTCCCCCGACGGTTCTTCGTCCCTGTCCCCACGGGCGTCGGAAGCCGTCCACAAGAGAGAGTGTGAAGGTGCTCGTACTCGTCGCTCCCGGCCAAGGCGCCCAGACGCCCGGCTTCCTGACCCCCTGGCTCGAACTGCCCGGCGCCGCCGACCGCGTCGCCGCGTGGTCCGACGCCATCGGCCTCGACCTCGCCCACTACGGCACGAAGGCCGACGCGGACGAGATCCGCGACACGGCCGTGGCCCAGCCCCTGCTGGTCGCCGCCGGACTGCTGTCCGCCGCCGCCCTCGGCACCCTCGCCGAGATCGCGCCCGGCGCGGTCGCCGGCCACAGCGTCGGCGAGTTCACCGCCGCCGCCCTGGCGGGCGTCGTGGACGAGACCACCGCGCTGCGCCTGGTGCGCACCCGCGGGCTCGCGATGGCGGAGGCCGCCGCGGTCACCGAGACCGGTATGTCGGCGCTGCTCGGCGGCGACCCGGACACGAGCGTCGCGCACCTGGAGAAGCTGGGCCTGACCCCGGCCAACATCAACGGCGCGGGCCAGATCGTCGCCGCCGGCACCATGGCGCAGCTCGCCGCCCTGGAGGCGGACAAGCCCGAGGGCGTGCGCAAGGTGGTGGCCCTCAAGGTGGCCGGTGCCTTCCACACGCACCACATGGCGCCCGCCGTCGCGAAGCTGGAGTCGGCCGCGGCCGATGTGACGCCCGCCGACCCGGCCGTCCCGTACGTCTCCAACAAGGACGGGCAGACCGTCGACACCGGCTCCGCCGTCGTCTCCCGGCTGGTCGGCCAGGTCGCCAACCCGGTCCGCTGGGACCTGTGCATGGAGACCTTCGCGAAGCACGGCGCCACCGCGCTGATCGAGGTCTGCCCCGGGGGTACGCTCACGGGTCTCGCCAAGCGCGCCCTGCCGGGCGTGAAGACCCTGGCTCTCAAGACGCCGGACGACCTCGAAGCGGCTCGCGCGCTGCTGGCCGAGCACTCCGCCGCCTGAGCCGACAAGGAGCCCCTGAGCATGTCGAAGATCAAGCCCAGCAAGGGCGCCCCGTACGCGCGGATCATGGGTGTCGGCGGCTACCGGCCCACCCGGGTCGTGCCGAACGAGGTGATCCTGGAGACGATCGACTCCTCCGACGAGTGGATCCGCTCCCGCTCGGGCATCGCCACGCGCCACTGGGCCTCCCCCGAGGAGACCGTGACGGCCATGTCCGTCGAGGCGTCCGGCAAGGCGATCGCCGACGCCGGGATAGCGCCGGAGCAGATCGGCGCCGTGATCGTCTCCACCGTCTCGCACTTCAAGCAGACCCCGGCCGTCGCCACCGAGATCGCGGACCGGATCGGGGCGGGCAAGCCGGCCGCCTTCGACATCTCCGCGGGCTGCGCGGGCTTCGGCTACGGCCTGACCCTCGCCAAGGGCATGATCGTGGAGGGCTCGGCCGAGTACGTCCTCGTCATCGGCGTGGAGCGGCTCAGCGACCTGACCGACCTGCACGACCGGGCCACCGCCTTCCTCTTCGGCGACGGCGCGGGCGCGGTCGTCGTCGGCCCCTCGGACGTGCCGCACATCGGCCCGACGGTCTGGGGCTCGGAGGGCGACAAGTCCGAGACCATCAAGCAGACCGTCCCGTGGAACGACTTCCTCCCCCGCTCCTCGCTTCGCTCAGGCGGGGGGACCCCCACCGGCGACGTCTCGCAGCTCCCCCTCGACGAGAGGGGCGAGGTCAAGTTCCCCGCCATCACGCAGGAGGGCCAGGCGGTGTTCCGCTGGGCCGTCTTCGAGATGGCGAAGGTCGCCCAGCAGGCGCTCGACGTCGCCGGCATCGAGGCGGCCGACCTGGACGTCTTCATCCCGCACCAGGCCAATATGCGGATCATCGACTCGATGGTGAAGACGCTCAAGCTGCCGGAGCACGTCACGGTCGCCCGTGACGTGGAGACCACCGGCAACACCTCGGCCGCCTCGATCCCGCTCGCGATGGAGCGGCTCCTGGCGACCGGACAGGCGAAGAGCGGCGACACCGCGCTCGTCATCGGCTTCGGGGCGGGTCTCGTCTACGCCGCCACGGTCGTTACCCTCCCCTAGGCACCGTGCGGAACCCCGGATCTCCGGAGAAACCGCGCGGACCCCGCCACACCCTCTGATACACACCGAAGGAGCGCCAACATGGCCGCCACTCAGGAAGAGATCGTCGAAGGTCTCGCGGAGATCGTCAACGAGATCGCCGGCATCCCGGTCGAGGACGTCCAGCTCGACAAGTCCTTCACCGACGACCTGGACGTCGACTCGCTGTCCATGGTCGAGGTCGTCGTCGCCGCCGAAGAGCGCTTCGACGTCAAGATCCCGGACGAGGACGTCAAGAACCTGAAGACCGTCGGCGACGCCGCGGGCTACATCCTCAACCACCAGGCCAAGTAACCGTCCTGGGCTCGTGACGCGCTGGTCGCCGCCCTCGGTGGCACCGTGACAGTTCAGCACCCCGATGACAGTGGAGAAAGAATTCCTGTGAACTCGACCAATCGCACCGTGGTCGTCACCGGTATCGGCGCAACCACACCGTTGGGTGGCGACAGCGCATCGACCTGGGAGGGCCTGCTCGCCGGGCGTTCCGGTGTCCGGACCCTGGAGGAGGAACGGTACGCCGACCTCCCCGTCCGGATCGCCGCGACCGCCGCGGTCGACCCGGGCGAGGTCCTGCCCCGCCCCCTCGCCCGCAAGCTGGACCGCTCGGCGCAGTTCGCGCTGATCGCCGCGCGCGAGGCGTGGGCCGACGCGGGCTACACCGGCCCGGCCGGCGAGGACGAGGGCGTGGCCCCGGCCCGCCTGGGCACCGTGATCGCCTCCGGCATCGGCGGCGTGACCACCCTGCTCGACCAGTACGACGTGCTGAAGGAGAAGGGCGTCCGCCGCGTCTCCCCGCACACCGTCCCCATGCTGATGCCCAACAGCCCCTCCGCGAACGTGGGTCTGGAGGTGAACGCCCAGGCGGGCGTGCACACCCCGGTCTCCGCCTGCGCGTCGGGCGCCGAGGCGATCGGCTACGCCGTCGAGATGATCCGCACCGGCCGCGCCGACGTGGTCGTCGCGGGCGGCACCGAGGCGGCCATCCACCCGCTGCCCGTCGCGGCCTTCGCCAACATGATGGCGATGTCGAAGAACAACGACGAGCCGACGAAGGCGTCCCGCCCCTACGACACCGCCCGTGACGGGTTCGTCCTCGGCGAGGGCGCGGGTGTCGTGATCCTGGAGTCCGCGGAGCACGCGGCCGCGCGCGGCGCGCGCGTCTACTGCGAGGTCCTGGGCCAGGGCCTGTCCGCGGACAGCCACCACATCGCCCAGCCGGAGCCGACGGGCCGCGGTATCGCCGCCGCCCTGCGGAACCTGCTGGAGTCCACGGACCTCAAGCCCGCCGAGGTGGCCCACCTCAACGCCCACGCGACCTCGACGCCGCAGGGCGACGTGGCCGAGATCAAGGCGCTGCGCTCGGTCCTCGGCGACGACCTGAACCATGTCGCGGTCTCCGCGACCAAGTCCATGACCGGCCACCTGCTGGGTGGCGCGGGCGGCATCGAGACCGTCGCCACGGTCCTCGCCCTCCACCACCGCACGGCCCCGCCGACGATCAACGTCGACGACCTGGACGAGTCGGTCGACGCGGACATCGTCCGCGACGAGCCCCGCGCGCTGCCCGAGGGCACCATCGCGGCGATCAACAACTCCTTCGGCTTCGGCGGCCACAACGTGGTCCTCGCCTTCCGCACGGTCTGACAACCGGCCCCGGACATGACCGGTGGCCCGGCTCCCCTCGGGGGGAGCCCAGCCGCGCCGCCGTGTCCAGGGTCATGAGCCCGCCCCTTGCTTGCGCAGTTCCTTGGCCAGTTGGTAGAGCCCGGCCAGCTCCACTCCCT
>NZ_JBEXXN010000091.1:0-13329 GCF_040630445.1 Streptomyces sp. NPDC005805 | reverse complement strand
GTCGAACTCCGCAACCAACTCAACACCGCCACCACACTCCGCCTCCCCACCACCCTCGTCTTCGACCACCCCAACCCCACCGCCCTCGCCACCCATCTGCACACCGCGCTGCTGGGGGACGCGACGGCCCCGGTCCCGGCTGCGGTATCAGTGGCGGGCCACGCCTCGGACGAGCCGATCGCGATCGTCGGCATGGCGTGCCGTTACCCCGGCAGGGTGTCCTCCCCGGACGAGTTGTGGCGGCTGGTCGCCGAAGGCACCGACGCCATCAGCGAGTTCCCCGTCAACCGGGGCTGGGACCTGGAGCGCCTCTACGACCCGGACCCCGACCACATCGGCACCTCCTACACCCGCCACGGCGGCTTCCTGCACGACGCGGACCTCTTCGACCCGGAGTTCTTCGGGATGTCACCGCGCGAGGCCCTGGCCACCGATCCGCAGCAGCGCCTCCTCCTGGAGACCGCCTGGGAGACCCTGGAGAACGCGGGTCTGGTGCCGGCCGCCCTCCGGGGCTCCCGGACGGGCGTGTTCACGGGCGTGATGTACCACGACTACGGCTCGGGGATCGGTACGGCGCCCGAGGACCTGGAGGGCTATCTCGCGGGCGGCAACGCGGGCAGCATCGCGTCCGGCCGTATCTCGTACACCCTGGGGCTCGAAGGCCCTGCCGTCACTGTGGACACCGCGTGCTCCTCGTCGCTGGTGGCACTGCACATGGCGGCGAACGCGCTACGGTCCGGTGAATGCGATCTGGCTCTCGCGGGCGGGGTCACCGTGATGGCGTCGCCGATGTCCTTCGTGGAGTTCTCCCGGCAACGCGGGCTGGCGGCGGACGGCCGCTGCAAGCCGTTCGCCGCGGGTGCCGACGGGACGGGCTGGAGCGAGGGAGCGGGCCTGCTCCTCGTCGAGCGTCTCTCCGACGCGCGCCGCAACGGACACCAGGTCCTTGCTGTCATCCGGGGCTCGGCCGTCAACCAGGACGGTGCCAGCAACGGGCTCACGGCTCCCAACGGCCCCTCCCAGGAGCGGGTCATCCGCCAGGCGCTGAGCAACGCGGGCCTGACCACCGCCGATGTGGACGCGGTGGAGGCGCACGGCACCGGCACCACCCTGGGCGACCCGATCGAGGCGCAGGCACTGCTCGCGACGTACGGCCAGGACCGCGCCGAGGACCGGCCGCTCTACCTCGGCTCCCTGAAGTCCAACATCGGGCACACCCAGGCGGCGGCCGGTGTCGGCAGCATCATCAAGATGGTGCAGGCGATGCGCCACGGCGTCCTGCCGAAGACCCTGCATGTGGACGCGCCCAGCTCACACGTCGACTGGGACGCGGGGGCGGTGGAGCTGCTGACCGAGGCCCGCGACTGGACGGCCCCGGAGGGGCGCCCGCGCCGGGCCGCCGTCTCCTCGTTCGGGATCAGCGGGACGAACGCGCATGTGATCGTGGAGGCTCCGGAAGAACCGGTCACCGGGGAAAGCACGGACGCGGTACGGGAGTTGCCCGTCGTGCCGTGGGTGCTCTCCGCCAAGTCGGCCCCCGCGCTACGGGACCAGGCCGCGCGGCTCCTCGCGTACACCGAGGCGAATCCGCACCTCACGCCGGTCGAGATCGCCCACGGTCTCGCGACCACGCGGTCCGCGTTCGACCACCGGGCGGCGGTGACGGCCGCCGACCCCGGCACCCTGAACGAGGCCCTGCGGGCCCTGGCCGGCGACACGCCCCACCCCGCGCTGACCACCGGCAACCGGAGCGCGGTCGGCAAGCTGGCGTTCCTCTACACCGGGCAGGGCGCCCAGCGCATCGGCATGGGCCAGGAACTCGCCGCCGCCTACCCCGCCTTCGCCGAAGCCTTCGACACGGCGATCGCAGCTCTCGACCCCCACCTCGACCGCCCCCTGCGCGAAATCATCACCACCGGCGACGGACTCGACCGCACCGAATACACCCAACCCGCCCTCTTCGCCGTCGAAGTCGCCCTCCACCACCTCCTGAAGTCCTGGGGCATCACCCCCGACCTCCTCGCCGGACACTCCATCGGCGAACTCACCGCCGCCCACCTCGCCGGAGTCCTCGACCTCCCCGACGCCGCCCGCCTCGTCACCACCCGCGCCCGCCTCATGCAGAACGCCCAACCCGGCGGCGCGATGGTCGCGATCCAAGCCACCGAAGAGGAGGTCACGCCCCACCTCACCGAGGGCCGCACGGCCATAGCCGCCCTCAACAGCCCCACCTCACTCGTCCTCGCGGGCGACGCGGACGCCGTGGAGGCCGTCGCCGCCCACTTCCGCGACCAGGGCCGCAAGACCACCCCCCTCAAGGTCTCCCACGCCTTCCACTCCCCCCACATGGACCCGATCCTCGACCAATTCCGCGCGGAGGCATCCCAGCTCACCTACCACCCACCCCGCATCCCCCTCGTCTCCACCCTCACCGGCCAGCTCGCCACCGAAGCCGAACTCACCTCCCCCGACTACTGGACCAACCACATCCGAGGCACCGTCCGCCTCACCGACACCCTCACCACCCTCGCGGCCCAGGGCACCACCCACTACCTCGAAATCGGCCCCGACACCGTCCTCGCCTCCCTCGCCCGTGACACGGTCGACGGGCACGCCGTCGCCGTGCAGCGGCGGGGCCGGGGGGAGGCGGCGACGGTCACGGCCGCTCTCGGCGCCCTCCACAACAGCGGAGTCGCGGTGGACTGGGAGGCGTACTTCGCCGGCACCGGACCGGTGCCGGGCGCCGGGCGCGTCACGCTCCCCGGCTACGCCTTCCAGCGCGAGCGGTACTGGCTCACCGGCGACGCCGCCCGCCGCCCCGAGGCGGGCGGCCTGGGTCACGCGGTCCTCGACCGCGTGGTGGAGGTCGCCGACGGCGCGGCCCGGTTGTTCACCGGAGGACTGGCCCAGCACCGGCAACCATGGCTGGCCGAACACACCTCCGCGCACATCGTGGAGGGGACCCCGGTCGTCCCGCCGGCCGCGCTCGTGGACCTGGTGATCCGGGCCGGGGACGAGCTGGAGGCCACGGCGGTGGAACGTCTCACCGTCCGGACGCCGCTGGTGCTGCCCCGCAACGGCGCGCTGGAGGTGCAGCTCTCGGTCGTCCCGGCGGACGGCGAGGGGTCCCGGCACGCGTTCACCCTGCACGCCCGCCCGGAGGGGGAGGCCGGCCGGTGGACCGTGCACGCCGAGGGCGTCCTCACCGAGGCCCCCGCACCCACCGAGACCGACGCATCCACCGAGGCCGACACCACCGGTCCCGTCGCCGCCACCGTGGAGCTGGACACCGCCCTCGCCGCCGAGGCCGCCGCGTACGGGCTGCACCCGTGGCTGCTCGACGCGGCCCTGGAAGCGGTCCTGGACGCGGCCGAGGAGCGCGGCGACCTCGGCCCGGTGCCCCCGGGCGCGGTCCGGGTGCCCGCCGGCTGGTCCGGGGTGCGGCTGCACGCGACGGGCGCGACGGCCGTGCGGGTGCGCTGGTCCCGGCGGGACGACGGCGCGCTGTCGCTGACGCTGTCGGACGCGGCGGACCAGCCGGTGCTGACGGTGGACCGGCTCGTCCACCAGGACGTGCCCGCCGCCGAGTTCGCCCCGGCGGGCGGCGCCGCCCTGCCGCTGTACCGGCTGCTGTGGACACCCGCCGAACCGGCCGCGCCCCCGGTGCCCTTGCGCTGGGGTGTGCTGGGCGGCGCGGAGGCGGACGGCGCGCTCGGGCAGGACGGGCTGCCGTTCGGGAGCGTCCGGGAGGTCGCCGAGGCGGTGGCGGCCGGGGGCGCGCCCGTGGACGCCGTACGCGTCTGGGCGGGGACGACACCCGAGGACGCCGACGGTTCCGCGGTGCCCGATGTGGTCACCGCGCTGCACCGGCGCACCGGCCGGGTCCTCGCCCTGGTGCGGGAGTGGCTGGCGGACGAGCGCCTGACGGAGCTGCCCCTGGTCGTGCTGACCCGGGGCGCGGTGACCACCGGTATCGAGGGGGTGTCGGATCTCGCGGCGGCGGCCGTGTGGGGGCTGCTGCGGTCCGCGCAGGCCGAGGCGCCGGACAGGATCGTGCTGGTGGACCTGGAGCAGCCGCTCGGTTCGGACGACCGGCCCCTGGGCACCGGGCTGCGGCCGGCCGGCGCGGCCCCGCTGCCGCTGCCGGCCGAGGCGCTGGCCGCGGTGGTCGCGGCGGGTGAGCCGCAGGCCGCCGTGCGCGGCGGCACGGTGCGCCTGCCCCGGGTGCAGCGCAGTTCGGCGTCGACGCTGGGCACCGACGGGCAGGCCATGTCCTGGGACCCGGACGGCACCGTGCTGATCACCGGCGGCACCGGGGCGCTCGGCGCGCTGACGGCCCGGCACCTGGTCGCGGAGCACCATCTGCGGCGGCTGCTGCTGGTGTCCCGGCGCGGCCCGGACGCGCCGGGGGCGGCCGAACTGGTCGCCGAGCTGGCGGAGTCGGGGGCGGTGGCCGAGGTGGTCGCCTGCGACGTGTCGGACCGGGCGGCGCTCGCCGCGCTGCTCGCCGGCATCCCGGCCGCGCATCCGCTGACCGGGGTGGTGCACGCGGCCGGCGCGGTCGACAACGCGCTGCTCGCCGATCTGACCGCGGAGCGCACCGCCGCCGTCCTCGCGCCCAAGGCGGACGCGGCCTGGTATCTGCACGAGCTGACCCGGGACCTGGACCTCTCCGCGTTCGTGCTGTTCTCGTCGAGCACGGGGGTGGTCGGCGGTCCCGGGCAGTCCGGGTACGCGGCCGCGAACGCCTTCCTGGACGGGCTGGCCGGGCACCGGGCCGCGCTCGGGCTGGCGGCGACCTCGGTGGCCTGGGGCCTGTGGGACGCGCCGGGCGGTGTGGGCGCGGGCATCGGCGACGCGGGCCGGGCCCGGTACGCCCGTGAGGGCTTCCGCCTGATCGCCCCGGCCGAGGGCGCGGCGCTGCTGCACTCCGCCCTGGTGGACGGGGAGGCGCAGTTGCTGGCGCTGCCCGTGGACGCCTCGGCGATGCGGGCGCACGGCCGGGTGCCGTCGGTGTTCCACTCCCTGGTCCGGCCGAACGGACGGCGGTCCGCCGCGTCCGGGGACGGCGGGAACGGTGACGGGGCCCTGGCGGCCCGGCTCGCCGAACTGGCCGCCGCGGACCGGGAGACGGCCGTACTGGACGTCGTCCGGGCGGAGATCTCGACGGTGCTGGGCCGGTCCGGCGCGCACACCGTGGAGCCGGACCACCCGTTCAAGGAGCTGGGCTTCGACTCCATGACGGCCGTGGACCTGAGCAACCGGCTGACCGCGCAGACCGGGGTGCGACTGCCGTCGACGGTGGTCTTCGACCATCCGAGCCCGACCGCGCTGACGGCGCATCTGCTGGACCGGATGGACCTGGGCGAGGCCCGGGGCGCGGACCGTGCCCTGGCCGAACTCGACCGCTTCGAGGGCGTCCTCGCGACGGCGGGCGACGACGAGGAGACCCGGCGGGCGGTGTCGGCACGGCTGGAGGCGCTGCTGTCCCGGCTCGCGGACGCGGGCGCGCCGGCGGGTGACGCGGGCGCGGAGGACGCGGCCGAGTCGCTGGAGTCGGCCTCGACGGCGGAGATCTTCGCGTTCATCGACAACCAGCTCGGCCGTACCGCGAGCTGAGCGGGCACCGGACCCGCCGCTGCGCTCGCGGCGGCGGGCCGGTGGCCGCCTCCGGCCCGCGCAGGACCCCTGCCCCAGCGGGGCGCACCGGGTGCGCCCCGCCGACACGAGGAGAGACCGAACCGCCATGTCGAACCAGTCCGACCAGACCAATCAGACCAACGGGCCTGCCGGCGAGGAGAAGCTGGTCGAGTACCTGAAGTGGGTCACGGCCGATCTGCACAAGGCGCGTCAGAAGATCGCCGACCTGGAGGCGGCGCGGGACGAGCCGATCGCGGTCGTCGGGATGGCGTGCCGCTATCCGGGCGGGGTGCGCTCCCCGGAGGACCTGTGGGAGCTGGTCCGCGAGGGCCGGGACGGGATCACCGAGTGGCCGACCGACCGCGGCTGGGACGTGGAGGGCCTGTACGACCCGGAGCCCGGGAAGCCGGGCCGCTCGTACACCCGCGAGGGCGGGTTCCTCGACGGGGCGGCCGAGTTCGACGCGCCGTTCTTCGGTATCTCGCCGCGTGAGGCGCTCGGCATGGACCCGCAGCAGCGGGTGCTCCTGGAGGCGGCCTGGGAGGCGTTCGAGAGCGCGGGCATCGACCCGGCGTCGCTGAAGGGGTCGCGGACGGGTGTGTTCGCCGGGGTCGTGGAGCAGAGCTATCTCGACCGGGAGGGGCCCGAGGAGTTCGAGGGCTATCTGATGACGAGCAAGCTCAGCAGTGTCGCCTCGGGCCGGATCTCCTACACCTTCGGTTTCGAGGGCCCGGCGGTCTCCATGGACACGGCCTGCTCCTCGTCGCTGGTGGCGCTGCACATGGCGGTGCAGTCGCTGCGGTCGGGCGAGTCGGCGCTCGCCCTGGCGGGCGGTGCGACGGTCTCCGGTTCGCCGAACGGTTTCGTCGACTTCTCGCGGCAGCGGGGGCTGGCGGCGGACGGCCGCTGCAAATCCTTCGCCGAGAGCGCGGACGGCACGGGGTGGAGCGAGGGCGTCGGCCTGCTGCTGGTGGAGCGGCTGTCCGACGCCCGGCGGAACGGGCACCCGGTGCTGGCCGTGATCCGGGGCTCGGCCGTCAACCAGGACGGCGCGAGCAACGGACTGACCGCCCCCAACGGCCCCTCCCAGGAGCGGGTCATCCGGGACGCCCTCGCCTCGGCCGGGCTGGGCACGGCGGACGTGGACGCGGTGGAGGCGCACGGCACCGGGACGCGGCTGGGCGACCCGATCGAGGCGGGGGCCCTCCTCGCGACGTACGGCCGGCACCGGCCGCAGGACCGGCCCCTCTACCTGGGGTCGCTGAAGTCCAACATCGGGCACTCGGTGGCGGCGGCGGGCGTGGGCGGGGTCATCAAGATGATCCAGGCGATGCGCCACGGCGTCCTGCCGAAGACCCTGCATGTGGACGCCCCGACCTCGCATGTCGACTGGTCGGCGGGGGCGGTGGAGCTGCTGACCGAGGCCCGCGACTGGACGGCGCCGGAGGGGCGTCCGCGCCGGGCGGGGGTGTCCGCGTTCGGGGTGAGCGGGACGAACGCGCATGTGGTGATCGAGGAGGCGCCGTCCGAGCCGGCGGCGGAAATCCCTTCTGCCGTAAGGGAGTTGCCGGTCGTACCGTGGGGGCTCTCCGCCAAGTCGGCCCCCGCGCTGCGGGACCAGGCCGCGCGGCTCGTCGCATACACCGAGGCGCACCCGGGGCTGTCGGCGCTGGACATCGGCCACAGCCTGGCGACGAGACGGGCCGCCTTCGACCACCGGGCGACCGTGACCGCGGCCGACCCCGGCACCTTCCGCGAGGCCCTGCGGGCGCTGGCCGAGGGCACCCCGCACCCCGCCCTCACCACCGGCACCCGGGCCACTCCCGGAAAGCTCGCGTTCCTCTACACCGGGCAGGGCGCCCAGCGCATCGGCATGGGCCAGGAACTCGCCGCCGCCTACCCCGCGTTCGCCGAAGCCTTCGACACGGCGATCGCCGCGCTCGACCCCCATCTCGACCGCCCCCTGCGCGAGATCATCACCACCGGCGACGGACTCGACCGCACCGAATACACCCAACCCGCCCTCTTCTCCGTCGAAGTCGCCCTCCACCACCTCCTGAAGTCCTGGGGCATCACCCCCGACCTCCTCGCCGGACACTCCATCGGCGAACTCACCGCCGCCCACCTCGCCGGCGTCCTCGACCTTCCCGACGCCGCCCGGCTGGTCACCACCCGCGCCCGCCTGATGCAGTCGGCGCCGCAGCACGGCGCGATGCTCGCGATCCAGGCGCCGGAGCACGATGTGGCCGCCTCGCTGCGCAGCCACGGCGGCGCGGTGTGCGTGGCCGCGGTGAACAGCCCCCGTTCCGTGGTGGTCGCGGGCGACGAGGACGCCGTGGACGCGGTCGCCACCCACTGGCGGGAACGCGGCGCGGCGGTCAAGCGGCTCTCCGTCAGCCACGCCTTCCACTCGGCGCACATGGAGGGGATGCTCGACGCCTACCGTGCCGTCGCCGCCGAACTGACGTACCACGCACCGGCGATCCCCCTGGTGTCCACGGTGACCGGCCGGCCCGCGACGGCCGCCCAGCTCACCTCGCCCGACTACTGGGTCACCCAGGTCCGGGAGGGCGTCAAGTTCCTGCACGCGGTGCGCGCCCTGGAGGCCGAGGGGGCGACCGCCTTCCTGGAGATCGGCCCGGACGCGGTCCTCACCGCCCTCGCGCACGACAGCGTCCAGGACCCGGACGCCCTGCTGGCCGTCCCCGCCCTGCGCCGGAGCCACGAGGAGCCCGCCGCGCTGGCGCAGGCGGTCGGCGCGCTGCACCAGCGCGGGGTGCGGATCGACTGGGACGCGTACTTCGCGGGCACGGGCGCCCGCGCGGTGGCGCTGCCCACCTACGCCTTCCAGCACGAGCGGTACTGGGTCGCTCCCGGGGGCGGTCCCGCCGACGCGGCCGGGCTCGGTCTGGTGCCGGGCGGGCACGCGCTGCTCGGCGCGGTCGTGGACCTGCCGGACTCCGAGGGGGCGCTGTTCACCGGGCGAGTGTCGCCGCGCAGCCACCCGTGGCTGGCCGGGCACACCGTCTCCGGCACCGGGGTGCTGCCCACGGCCGCCGTCGTGGAGCTGGCGGTCGGCGCCGGGGACACCCTCGGCGCGGGCGCGCTGGCGGAGTTGACCGTGCACGCCCCGCCGGTCCTCCCGGCGGACGCGCCCCTGCATCTGCGGCTCTCCGTGCGTGAGCCGGACGGGCACGGGCAGCGGGCGTTCACCCTCTACAGCCGCCCGGACGGGGCCGATGTGCCGTGGACGTCGCACGCCACCGGGCGGCTCGCCCCGGGCGGCCGGGCCGCGCCCGCCGCGCCCGTGTCCTGGCCGCCCGCCGACGCGGAAACGATCCCGCTGGACGCGGCGGACACGGCCCGGGGCGTGCTCGCCGCCTGGCGGCTGGGTGAGGAGGTGTACGCCGAGATCGAGCTGCCGGAGGACCGGCACGCCCAGCGCGCCGGCTTCGGACTCCACCCGGACCTGCTGGACGCGGCCCTGCGCACCCCCGCCCTGGGCGCGGACGCGGAGGCCCGGGAGGCCGTCGCGGTCGGACTGCGCGAAGGCTTCGAGCTGTACGCGACGGGCGCGACCTTCCTGCGGGTGCGGGCCGTCCCGCTGGAGGGCGGTGCGGGCGGTGACGGCGGCTGGTCGGTGGAGCTGGCCGACCGGGCCGGGCAGCCGGTGGCCTCCGCCCGCGGGGTCGTCCACCGGATCCTGGCCGCCGAGGAGTTGGGCTCGGCCGGAGAGCGGCTGCGGGACGCGGCCTTCCATGTCGCCTGGTCCCCGGTCGCCCTGGACCCGCCGGGGCGGGCGATCACCTGGGGTGTCCTCGGCGGCCCCGGCACGGGCCGTGGCTCGGGCCCGGTGGCGGGCCCCCGTTTCGCGGACGTGGACGCGGCGGCCCGTGCCCTCGCGGCGGACGGCGGCGGCCTGGACGCGGTGCTGGTGACGGACGCGTACCCGGCCGCCGGCTGGCCGGACGCCCCGGACTCCGCCGATCCCGTCGCCGAACTGCACGCGCGCACCGGCCGGGTCCTGGAGCTGGTCCAGCGGTGGCTGGCCGACGAGCGGACGGGGTCCGCGCGGCTGGTGGTGCTGACCCGGGGCGCGGTGGCCACCGCACCGGGCGAGGACGTCACGGACCTGGCGTCGGCCGCCGTCTGGGGCCTGCTGCGCTCGGCGCAGTCGGAGGCCCCGGGCCGTATCGTCCTGGTCGACACGGACGCCGGCGGCGACCCGTGGCTGGGAGCGGTGCTCTCCTCGGTGCTGGTCTCCGGCGAACCGCAGGCGGCGGTACGCGGCGGGCGGGTCCTCGTCCCCCGCGTCCACCGCACCCCCGCCCCGCCCACCCGGGCCCCGGCGGCCCGGGCCGGGAGCACCGACCCGACCGCCGCCGGGGCCTGGAACCCGGACGGCACCGTGCTCGTCACCGGCGGCACCGGCAGCCTCGGCTCCCTCTTCGCCCGCCATCTCGCCGCCCGCCACGGTGTGCGCCGGCTGCTGCTGCTCAGCAGGCGCGGCCCCGCCGCCCCCGGCGCGGCCCGGCTGGTCGAGGAGCTGGCCGCCCTCGGCGCCGAGGCGGACGTGGTGGCCTGCGACGCGGCGGACCGCGAGGCGCTCGCCGCCGTGCTGGCCGCGATCCCCGCCGAGCACCCGCTGACCGGTGTCGTGCACACCGCCGGTCTCATCGACGACGGACTCGTCACCGACCTGGACCCCGCCCGTCTCGACGCGGTGCTGCGCCCCAAGGCGGACGCCGCGTGGAACCTGCACGAGCTGACCTTGGGGCTGGACCTCTCCGCGTTCGTGCTGTTCTCGTCCATCGCGGGTGTCATCGGCGGCGCGGGCCAGTCCAACTACGCGGCCGCCAACGCCTTCCTGGACGGCCTGGCCGCCCATCGGGCCGCGCAGGGCCTGCCCGCGACCTCCGCCGCCTGGGGCCTGTGGCAGCAGTCGGACGGCATCGCGGGGTCGCTCGACGCGGCCGATCTGGCCCGGATCGCGCGCGCCGGGTTCCTGCCGGTGTCCCAGGAGCGGGGCCCGGCCCTGCTCGACCTGGCGCTCGGCGACCCGCATCCGGCGCCCGTCCTCACCGGGCTCGACCTGGTGGCGATGCGCGAGCAGCCCGCCCAGGTGCCGCTGCTGCTGACCGCCCTGGTCCGGCGGCCGGTGCGGCGGACGGCGAGCAACTCCCCGCAGGCGGAAGGGAACCTGGCCGAGCGGCTGGCCGGTCTCGGCGCGGCCGAGCAGCACCGGGTCGTCCTGGAGTTCGTGGCGGGCGAGACGGCGGGCATCCTCGGCCACCCCGACCCGGCGGCCCTGGAGACCGAGCAGCCCTTCGTGAAGCTGGGCTTCGACTCGCTGACCTCCGTGGAGCTGCGCAACCGGCTCTCCGCGGCCCTCGGCACCACCCTGCCCGCCACGGTGGTCTTCGACCACCCGAGCCTGTCCGCGCTCGCCGGCTTCCTGCGGGAGCTGCTCGTCGCACCGGCCGGGGACGGCGGCGCGCCGGGCCGTGGACAGGCCGACTTCGCGGCCGAGATCGTCCTGGACGAGGAGATCGTCCCGGCGGCCGAGACCGTGCGCTGCGCCCCCGACCCGGACCATGTCCTGCTGACCGGGGCGAGCGGCTTCCTCGGCGCGTTCCTGCTGCGGGACCTGCTGCGGGAGACCCGGGCGACCGTGCACTGCCTGGTCCGCGCGGCCGACGAGGCGGACGGGATGCGGCGGCTGCGCGAGAACCTGCGCTTCTACGAGGTCGCGGACCAGGTGGACGAGGCCCGGCTGCGGGTGGTCGTGGGCGATCTGGCGCGGCCCCTGCTCGGGCTGTCCGAGGCCGCGTTCGACGAGCTGGCCCGGACGGCCGACGCCGTGTACCACGCGGGGGCGACGGTCCACTGGCTGCACCCCTTCACCACCCTGAAGGCGGCGAACGTGGACGGCACCCGGGAGGTGCTGCGCCTCGCGGCCCGGCACCGCACGGTGCCGGTGCACTACCTCTCCACCACCGGGGTGTTCGCGGGCGAGCTGGCGGGCGGGGTGCCGCTGCGGGTCGACGACCCGACCGGGCCCGCCGAGGCACTGCCCAGCGGCTACCTCCAGAGCAAGTGGGTGGCCGAGCAGGTCGTCGGCATCGCCCGGGAGCGCGGCCTGCCGGTGTCGGTCCACCGGATCGACGTGATCTCCGGCGACACGGTCAACGGCGCCTGCCAGACCCGGGACTTCGTGTGGCTGAGCCTGCGCGGCCTGGTCCAGGCGGGCGCGGTGCCGAAGGGCCTGGTGGGGAAGGTGCATCTGACGCCCGTGGACTACGTCAGCGCGGCGGTCGTCGCCCTGTCCCGGCGCCCGGAGTCGGCCGGCGGCACCTTCCACCTCTACAACCAGAGCCACGGCAGCTTCGCCGGTTTCGTCGGCGAACTGCGCTCGCTGGGCTACGAGTTGGCGGAGCTGGACTGGGACGCGTGGAGCGGGGCGGTGAAGTCCGACCCCGACAATGTGATGCTGCCGCTGATGGAGGCGTTCGAGATGATGGCCTCCGCCAACGAGGCGTTCTATCCGCCGGTCGACACCGCGGTGGCCGAACGGGCCCTGGACGGTACGGGTGTCGGCTGCCCGCCGATGACGGCTGCCCTGTTCCGCCGGTACATGGACTTCTTCGTCCGCGCCGGCTTCTTCCCGGCCCCGCCCGCACCGGCTGCCTGACCCCGCACGACCCCCACCTCCACTTCCACGCACTTCCACGCACGAGCAAGGCGGCCGGTCCCGTCCCTGAGGGGGCGGGGCCGGCCGCCGGACGGGACACCTCTGATGACGACGACGGAACGCGCCACGGGCTCCCCGCCCCGCCTGGAGGGCCACTGGTTCCGCCGGTTCGGCGGCACGGCGGAGGGCCACGGCGGCCCGCTGCTCATCTGCTTCCCGCACGCCGGGGGCGCGGCCAGCGCCTATCTGCCCCTCTCCCGGGCGCTCGCCCCCCGGGTCGACGTCCTCGCGGTGCAGTACCCGGGCCGCCAGGACCGCCGCCTGGAGACGCCCGCCGAGTCCCTGACCGCCCTGGCCGAGACGGTGGCCGCCGAACTGGCGACCGGCCTCGGCCACGGGCGCCCGTACGCCCTGTTCGGCCACAGCATGGGCGCGGCCCTCGCCTACGAGACCGCGCGCAGGCTCCGGGGCCACGGGGTGCCCGCGCCGGAGCGGCTGTTCCTGTCGGGGCGGGGCGCGCCCTCGCCGGAGCCGCGCCAGAGCGACCGGGTGAGCGGTGACACCGCGCTGGTGGCCGAGATCCGGCGGCTCGGCGGGACGGGGAGCCGGGTCCTGGACGAGCCGGAGCTGCTGGGCATGGTGCTGCCCGCCCTGCGCGCCGACTACCGGGCCCTCGCCGGCTACCGCTGGACGCCCGGGCCGGCGCTCGGCGTCCCGTTCACGGTGCTGGTGGGCGAGGACGATCCGGTGGTCCCGCCCGGCGACGCGGAGGGCTGGCTCGCCCACTCGACCGAGGCGGGCGCGTTCCTGACCTTCCCCGGCGGGCACTTCTATCTGGACGCGCACACGGAACGGGTGGCCGGGGTGATCGCGTCCGCGCTCGCCGTGCCCCCGCCGCCGGGCTGAGGGCACGCGGCAACGCTGTGGGGCGGGAACCCTTCCGGAAGGGTTCCCGCCGCCCCCCCGCGTGGGGGGGGGAGAGGGGGACGGCCCCCGCC
>NZ_JBEXXN010000090.1:0-13398 GCF_040630445.1 Streptomyces sp. NPDC005805 | reverse complement strand
GGCGCCCACCGCGCGGACACCTCGCCCGGCACCAGGAACAGCGCCACGTCGATGCCGTCGAGGGCGTCCTCGGTGAGCGCGACGACCTCGCACTCCTGCCCGCGCACGGACAGCTTGCGCCCGGCCGAGCGCGGGGAGGCGACGAGCCGGATCTCGCCCCAGACGTCGGCCCGCTGCGACAGGATGCGCAGCAGCACGGCACCGGCGGCGCCGGTCGCCCCGACGACCGCCAGTGCCGGTCCGTGGATCATCGCCCCGCGCCCGGGCGCGGGCGGGTCATCGCCCGGTGCCGCCGTAGACGACCGCCTCGTCGGAGTCGGAGTCCAGGCCGAAGGCCGTGTGGACGGCGCGGACGGCCTCGTTGACGTCGTCGGCGCGGGTGACCACCGAGATGCGGATCTCGGAGGTCGAGATCAGCTCGATGTTCACGCCCGCGTCGGAGAGCGCCTCGAAGAAGGAGGCGGTGACGCCCGGGTTGGTCTTCATACCCGCGCCGACCAGGGAGATCTTGCCGATCTGGTCGTCGTAGCGCAGCGAGTCGAAGCCGATGGCGGCCTTCTGCTTCTCCAGCGCGGCCATCGCCTTGGCGCCGTCCGTCTTGGGCAGCGTGAAGGAGATGTCGGTCAGGGCGGTGGTGGCCGCCGAGACGTTCTGCACGACCATGTCGATGTTGATCTCGGCGTCGGCGATCGTACGGAAGATGGCCGCGGCCTCGCCCGGCTTGTCGGGCACACCGACGACGGTGACCTTGGCCTCGGAGACGTCGTGGGCGACTCCGGAGATGATGGCGTGCTCCACCTTCTGATCCCCTCGCGGTTCGTTGCTGACCCAGGTCCCCTGCAGCCCCGAGAACGAGGACCGGACGTGGATCGGGATGTTGTAGCGGCGTGCGTACTCGACGCACCGGTGCAGCAGCACCTTGGAGCCCGAGGCGGCGAGCTCCAGCATGTCCTCGGAGGAGATCCAGTCGATCTTCTTCGCCTTCTTCACGACCCGGGGGTCGGCGGTGAAGACGCCGTCGACGTCGGTGTAGATCTCGCAGACCTCGGCGTCCAGCGCGGCGGCGAGCGCGACGGCGGTGGTGTCCGAGCCGCCGCGGCCGAGGGTGGTGATGTCCTTCTTGTCCTGGGACACACCCTGGAAGCCGGCGACGATGGCGATGTTGCCCTCGTCGAGCGCGGTGCGGATGCGGCCCGGCGTCACATCGATGATGCGCGCCTTGTTGTGGACCGAGTCGGTGATCACGCCTGCCTGGCTGCCGGTGAACGACTGGGCCTCGTGGCCCAGGTTTTTGATCGCCATGGCCAGCAGGGCCATGGAGATCCGCTCTCCGGCGGTCAGCAGCATGTCGAATTCGCGCCCGGCAGGGATCGGGGATACCTGCCCGGCGAGATCGATCAGCTCGTCCGTCGTGTCGCCCATCGCCGACACCACGACGACCACCTGGTGGCCGTTCTTCTTGGCATCGACGATTCGCTTGGCGACACGCTTGATGCCTTCGGCATCGGCGACGGAGGAGCCTCCGTACTTCTGCACGACAAGGCCCACGTGCGCTCCTCGCTCGGTCTTCTGCAGCCTGCGCTGCGGTCGGCTCAGTCTATCGAGCAGCCCGGGATCACCCTCCTCGTGCCACATGATGAGATGTCCCGCTCATCACACGGCCGAGGCGATCGTGGTGGATCAGGGTGGAATCCCGGAGCTGCCCGCAGGGGGCGACTGCCCCGGGCCGATGCGGGGTACGCGGGAATGTGCGCCATGTCACGCGCCGGAGCGCACGCTCGGAGCGCGCGGGCGCACCCGAGGGCGCGCTCCAGGGCAAGGTCAGCGCGCCCGGCGGAGCCCCAGCGGCGCCGCGATCTCCTCGACCATGACCTTGCCGGCCTCCTCCGCGAGGAGCTCGTCGGTCAGGTCCTCGTCCGTGTCCAGGCCGTCGAGCGCCGCCAGCGGCTGGTCCAGGCGGACGTGCGCGACCAGGGACTGGAGGGCGCGCAGGGTCGCCGAAGCGGTGGGACCCCAGTTGGAGAAGTACGAGAACTGCCACCACCACAGGGCCTCGGTGACGCGGCCGGCCCGGTAGTGCGCCAGCCCGTGGCGCAGGTCGCTGACGATGGTGGCGAGGCTGTCGGAGATCCGCGAGGGCACCGGCGCCTTGCGCGGCTCATAGGGGTCGAAGACCTCCGAGAAGACGTCGACCGGGTCGAGCAGGACGGCGAACCGCTCGCGCAGCTCGTCCACGTCCATGTCCGGTCCGGTGTCCGGCTCGTAGCGCTCCTCGGGGAGGATGTCCTCGTGCGCGCCGAGGCGTCCGCCGGTCAGCAGCAGCTGGGAGACCTCCAGCAGCAGGAACGGCACGGCGCTGTCCGGCTCGTCGCCCTTCGCGACCTCGGCGGTCGCGACGATGAACGACTCGATCGAGTCGGCGATCTGGACCGCGAAGTCGTCCGGGTCCTGGTCCACGGCGTGCAGCATGGCGTCAGACATCGAGCAGTCGTCTCCCCTCGAAGGCACGCCCGAGCGTGACCTCGTCGGCGTATTCCAAGTCTCCCCCCACCGGGAGTCCGCTGGCCAGCCGCGTGACCTTGAGTCCCATCGGCTTCACCATGCGTGCGAGGTACGTGGCGGTCGCCTCGCCCTCCAGATTGGGGTCCGTGGCCAGGATCAGCTCGGTGACCGTGCCGTCGGCGAGACGCGCCAGCAGCTCACGGATGCGCAGGTCGTCGGGGCCGACGCCCTCGATGGGGCTGATCGCCCCGCCCAGGACGTGGTACCGGCCCCGGAACTCGCGCGTCCGCTCGATCGCGACGACGTCCTTGGGCTCCTCCACGACACAGATGACGGCCGGGTCGCGGCGGGGGTCACGGCAGATCGCGCACTGCTCCTGCTGGGCGACGTTGCCGCACACCGCGCAGAAGCGGACCTTGTCCTTGACCTCCAGCAGCGCGTGCGCGAGACGCCGGACGTCGGTGGGCTCGGCCTGCAGGATGTGGAAGGCGATCCGCTGCGCGCTCTTGGGACCGACGCCGGGCAGCCTGCCCAGTTCGTCGATGAGGTCCTGAACCACGCCTTCGTACAACGGAACGCCTTTCCCTGCGTGCTTGCTGCTTACGGTAGTTGGTGAACGTGACGCACAGAAGACGCCCGGGCGGCCGGAAGGAAGCGGACCGTGCGGGGCGCCCGCGGCCGGACGGCCCGCGCACGGGTCACAGCGGCCCGCGCACGGGTCAGAAGGGCAGACCGGGCATGCCGCCGAGGCCCTGCGCCAGCGGGCCGAGCTTGTCCTGCTGAAGCTGCTGCGCGTTCTCGTTCGCGGCCTGGACGGCGGCGACCACCAGGTCCGCGAGGGTCTCGGTGTCCTCCGGGTCCACGGCCTTGGGGTCGATGACCAGGCCCCGCAGCTCACCGGAACCGTTGACCACGGCCTTCACCAGACCCCCGCCCGCCTGGCCCTCGACCTCGGTCCGCGCCAGCTCCTCCTGGGCCCGGGCCAGGTCCTGCTGCATCTTCTGCGCCTGCTGGAGCAACTGCTGCATATTGGGCTGCCCACCACCGGGAATCACGGGTCACTCCTGTCCGTACGGATGTCGCTTCGGTACGGCCGAGCCTACGTGGTGGCCGTGGGCGGTGCCCCACCCGCCGGTGCGGAAGTCCCCCCGGCGCCCGCCGGGCCGGCGGGGAACTCTTTCGGGTGAGAGGGACCGGTCGCGACCAGCCTCCTTTACCTGACCACACCCCTCGTGCGGGCGGAAATACGGGGATCGGCGGGCCAGGGCCCACCATTCGGCGGTATGAAGGGGGCCAGCACGTGGGCGGGGGCACCAGAACGCACGCGCGCACCGTACGTCACACGGTGTAACGTCAGCAGCTTTTGAGCACCTTTTTTCGAGTTCTTGAGCACCGTGTCAGCCAAGCCGCAGCGGTAAGAGGTAGAGGAGCGCGCCGGTGAGCCAGCCGGAGATGCAGCCCGGGGGGCCTGCACGGGAGGAGGGCGGCAAGGAGCCGCTGGGTGACCTGACCGGGCGGGCGTTCCCGCTCGGCGACTGGGGCGAGCCCGCGGTCCGCCTCGACGAGCTCTACCGCTGGGTGGAGGCGGACGCGCTGCGCACGGCCGACTGGTACCTGTCGGACCGGACCCGCAAGCGGCGCTGGGCGCGGCTGCTGCGCCTGGGCACGGCCCTGGGCGTGGTGGGCGGGGCCGCGCTGCCCCTGCTGGACCTCGCGGGAATCCTGGGCTCGGGGGCGCCCTGGGGGTATCTGTCACTGCTGCTGGCCGCCGCGTGCATGGCGTGCGACCGGTACTTCGGGCTCACCGCCGGGTGGATGCGGAGCGTCGCGACCGCGCAGGCGGTGCAACGGCGGCTCCAGGTACTCCAGTTCGACTGGGCCTCGGAGAGCGTCAAGGAGGTCCTCGGTCCGGCCGAGGGCACCGCGAGCGAGGCCGCCGAACGCTGTCTGGGGGTGCTGCGCCGCTTCTCGGAGGACGTCTCCGACCTGGTGCGCACGGAGACCTCGGACTGGATGCACGACTTCCGGGTGCCGGGGCCCTCGCCGCTGTCGCTCTCCCCGCTGCCCGCGCGCGGGCAGGAGGCGGGACCGGCGGGGCCGGCGCCGGGCGTCATCCAGGGCCGGTTCCCGCTGCCGCCGGGCACCCGCCCGAACATGCCCCGCCAGCGCCCGCCGGAGCCGCCGCGCTGAGGGGCGCGACGGCTCCGGGGCGGGTCCGGGGCGGCTCCCGGGCCGGGGCCGGTCCGGCTTCGGGTCCGGGCGGGCCCGGCGGGGTCAGCCCAGGCCGAGGACGGCCGCGGCCCGGTCCGCCATCGCCGCCTCCCCGGCCGCGTTCGGGTGGACGGGGACGATGTTCGTGCCGAAGAGCAGCGGCTCGACCCAGCGGGTGCCCGCCGGAGCGCAGGCGTCGCGGCCCTGGGAGGCCCCGGCCATGTCGACGAAGGTGACACCGGTCTCGTCCGCCGCGCGCTCCACCGCCGCGTTCAGGTCCGTCTGCATGGCCCGCAGATAGGGGATGTCCCCCTTGGCGACGGGCATCTTGAGGAAGCAGCCGGGGACGGCCTTCTCGGGGACGATCCACGGGTAGCCGAGGATCGCGATCTCCGCGTTCGGCGAGGCGGCCCGGATGCGGTCGAGCGCGGTCCTGATCGCCGGATAGGTCTTGTTCCGGATGTCGTTGGAGAACTTCGCCCCGTGGGTGTCCTTGCAGGGGCTGCCCTGGCCGGCGGTGAGGACGCCGAGGCTCCCGCAGGCGACGATGGCGCTGATGAAGGTGTTGTTGTCGTTGCCGCCGATGGTCAGGGTCACCAGGTCGGTGTCGGCGCTCAGGGCGTTGTACTGCGGTGGCACACCCGGGTACTGGGCGGTCGCGAAGTGCTCGGTCTTCGCGCCGCCGCAGGTGACGTCGGTCAGGTCCGCGCCGCTGCGGGCGGCCAGCAGCTTGGGGTAGTTGCGCGTGGTGCGGGCGCAGAGCAGGGAGGCGGACGGGTCGAGGGGGAGGACGCCGGACCCCGCGCTGTAGCTGTCGCCGAGGGCGACGTACTCCAGGGGTTCGGGGGTGGTGGCGGCCTGGGCGGGGGCGGCGGCGGTCAGTCCGGTGGCCGCCGCGGCGACGGCGACGCAGGCGGACAGGGCCCGGTCGGGGATGCGGAACGGCATGGGGGACGCTCCTTCGGGGCAGGTGAGGCGGCTCGTGCGGGGCAGGTGGTGCGGCTCCGGGCATGGTGGAGCGCCCGGTGCACCGGCCTGCGGAGCCACGACCTGTACTCCGGGGCGCGTTCACCCGTTCGGTGCGGGAAGCGTAAGCGCGTGCCCCGGCGGCGGTTCCTGTGACGGGACCCCAACTCCCGCCGCCGATTTCGTGAATCGTCACCAACGCGGGACCGCCGACCTGTGCTTGTACGCCGGCCCGCCAACCGCCGAGGCGGCCGGCCTGGCATGTCACCGGGCCGGCCCCCGCACCCTCGGCGGAGCCGGCCCCGCCGCGTCAGCGGCCGGCCCCCGTCCGCCGCGTCAGCTGAAGATGATCATCGAGCCCTGTCCCAGGCTCCGGGTCGCCGCCGCGTGCAGCCCCAGCCACACGTACCGCTCCCGGGCGAACGGGCTGTCGTCGTACGGCATCGGGCCCGCGGGCTCCTCCAGGGCGGTGGGGCGCTCCGGCGGGGCGGGCGCGGCCGGGGGGTTGGCCGGGTCGATGCCGATGACCGGGGCCACGTACTCGAGTTCGCGCAGCAGGCCCTGGGTGGAGCCGAGCGGGCCGCCGCCCTCCAGGAGCTCGTCGTTGAACAGGGGGGCGGGGAAGTCCACCGGGACGTAGGCGCCCGCGTGGTCGTAGTGCCAGACCAGATGCGACTGCTGGGCCGTCGACTCGAACATCTCCAGCAACTGCTCGTAGTCGCCCCCCAGTTCGTCCACCGGGGTGACCGCCAGGCCGCACAGCTGGAGGAGGTAGGCGCGACGCAGGAAGTGGAGCGCGTCGTAGTCGAACCCGGCGACCGGCGCGACATCGCCCGAGAGGCCCGGCATATAGGCGAACACCGGCACGGTCGGCAGACCGGCTCCGGTCAGGGCCTGGTCGTAGGAGGCGATCTCCTCGGCGAACGGGTTGTCGGGGCTGTGGCACAGCACGTCGACAAGGGGGACCAGCCACAGGTCACAGGCCAAGGGAGGACTCGCTCTCAGCAGTTCGGGAGGGTGTGCTCGACGGGCTCGCGGACGGACGGGACAGCGTAGTCGGGGGTGGTCGTACGGCGTAGAGGGCGGGTGCCTGGGCGCTCGTACGGACCCTGGGACGGGCGGGGCGCGCGGCGGCGGTCAGCGCGTGCCCCCGGCCGCCCCCACGTCCCATACCCATACCCCGGCGACGCGCTCCCCCGGCCGGCCGAGCAGCTTGGTGACCGTTTCGTAGAGCGGCGCCTCGTTGTACTGCGGGGGCAGTACGACGACGCCCGCCCGCCAGGCCCGCAGGTCCGCCTCGGCCTGCGCCCGCCACTGGGGGCCGATCTCGGGCACCTGTCCGGTGTCGCGGACCTCACCGAGGAGGTTGGAGGTGTGGCGCGGGGTCGCGCCGTAGATGCCGATGCGGTCCGGCCCCCAGGGGCCGTTGAAGTAGCCGCCCGCGACGGGGAAGCCGAAGCCGGTGGACGACTGCCAGTACAGGGCCTCCGCGCTGCCCGGGTTGGGCAGCGGCACCGTCACGATCGACTCCCCCTCGCCCAGGTAGGAGCGGTACGTGCCGTGCGCGATGAAGCCGGGCACCTCGGCCCGCTCGCGCACCGGGTACGGCGTCGGCAGCACCGGCACCAGGGCGGCGGCCAGCGCGGCGAAACCGGCGGCCCGGTGCACCCGGAGCCGGGCACCGGCCAGCCGGTCGGCGGCGAGGGCGAGGAGCATCCCGAGGACCGGGGCGCAGATCATGGCCGTCCGGGACTCGATGACCGACTCGAACAGCGGCTGGTGGGCGAGGAGCCGCCACGGCCCGGTGAGGACGAGGTCCGTGTACGGGACGCGGAACTCGACGCCGAGGGAGAGGAACGCGGCCACCACGGCCGTCGCGGCGAGCGCCTTGACCAGGGCGAGCCGCCAGAGCCGGATCACGATCGCGGCGGCGAGGGCGACGAGCGGCCAGCCGTAGAAGGCGTTCTGCTCGGTCCGGTTCATCGCGAGCGGATCGGCGCCCGCGTCGGTCCCGGCGAGCGAGCGTCCGGCGAACTGGAGGAAGGCGAGCGGGCTGTTGCCGGTGTTGTCGCCGTGCATCACGCTCGCGTAGCTCTGCGGGCCGAAGAACTGCCAGCCCAGCGGGAAGGACACCAGCGGCAGGCAGACCAGCAGCGCGATCCCCAGCCCGCGCAGCAGCGGCCGCCACGCCCGCCGGGCGACCTCGGGCCGCACCACCGCGTACGCGAGGGCGAACAGCAGCATGCCGACGGCGGCGAGCAGCAGCGGCTCCTCGCCCAGGAAGACCTGGTACGCGGCGAACAGGCCGAGGAGGACCCCGTCCCGCACGGTGCTCCCGCCCGCGGCCCGGGCCCCCGGGGCCTTCTCGGACGGGACCGCGCCGTCGGCCGGGACCACACCGTCGGACGGGACCGCGCCGCCCCCGTCCCCGGCGGAGACCGCGCCGCCCCCGGTGGAGACCGCGCCGTCGACCAGCCGCAGGGCCCGGTCGACGATCAGCGGCAGCATGAACAGGACGAGGAAGTTCGGGTGCGCGTTGCCGTGCGAGATCATCGGCGGCGCGAAGGCGGCGAAGGCCGCGCCGAGGGCGGCGGCCCACCGGTGGCGGACCAGCCGGCGGGCGATCAGCCAGTACCAGGCGGTGGCGGTCGCCGTCAGCCCCAGGGTGAGCACCAGGGCCCAGGTGACCGTCGGGCCGAACAGCAGGGTGACCGGGGTCAGCGGCACGGAGAGACCGAGCATGACCGTGTTGGCCATCAGGTTCACACCCTCCGGATGGCCCTGGAGGGTGGTGAAGAGCGGGTTGCGCAGATGGGCGACGTTGTCGGCGGTGACCGCGAAGAACCACTCCCACTGGTTCTGGTCCTGGCCCGCGTCCCGCAGATAGCCGCTCGACAGGTCGGCCCACAGCCCCTTGTAGAGCAGGACCGACGCCAGCAGGAAGAGCCCGGTGACCGCGAGGTCGGTGCGGCGCACGGCACGGGTCCGCAGGCGCACCAGCTCCAGCAGCACCCGGCCATAGTCACCGGGCCGCACCTTGGAGCCGGGGACGTGCGACCAGCGCACCGGGACCTCGGTCACCGGCCATCCCCGGTTCCGGAAGAAGCGCAGGATCTCGACGTCGATGCCCCAGCCGGTCAGCCGGGAGTCGGCGAACGCGGCGCGCGCCTTCTCGCCGTCGAAGAGCTTGAAGCCGCACTGGGTGTCCCGGATGCCGGGCACCGCGACCAGGCGTATCAGGCGGTTCCCCGCGCGGCCCAGCCACTCGCGCAGCCTGCGCTGGTGGACCTCGATCCGGGCGCCGGGCCGGGCGCGGGAGCCCACGGCGGCCTCCGCGCCGGTGCGGGTGAGCGCCGCGTCGAGGCGGTCCAGCTCCTCGACGGGGGTCGCGAGGTCGGCGTCGGTGAACAGCACCCGGCGGCCGTACGAGGCGAGCACCCCGAGGCGCAGGGCGTGGCCCTTGCCCCGGTTGGGGCCGCCGGAGAGCACCTGGATGCGCGGGTCCTCGGCGGACGCCTTCTCGGCGACCTCGGCGGTGCCGTCGGTGGAGCCGTCGTCGACGACGATCAGCTCCCAGCTGCCCCAGCGCTCCGGGTCCGCGCAGAGATGGGCGCGGATCGCATCCAGCGTCGGCCCGAGCCGGCTCTCCTCGTTGTACGCGGGGACGACGACGGTCAGATCCACGCTCACCCCCGCACCGGCCCCTCGCCGGCGGCCGGGTCCGCGGCCGCGCGGGCGTCCGCGTCCAGGCGGTCGGCCCAGGCCAGGGCCTGGGCGTCACAGGAGTGGATCTCGGCGCGCATGCCTTCGGTGTCCCCCCTGGTCACGGCGTCGACGATCCGCTCGTGGCCGTCCCACAGCCAGTCGGAGGCGGCGGGGTCGGCGCGCAGGTGGGGGACGGCGAAGACCCAGGTCTGCACCCGGAGGCGGTGCAGGAAGTCGGCGATGCAGGCGTTGTCCAGGGCGGCGCCCAGCTCCCGCCAGAACCGCAGGTCGTAGCCGATCAGGATGTCCAGGTCACCGGCGCGGGCGGCCCGCGCGGCCTCCTCGGCCCGGCGGCGCACGGCCATCAGCGTCGGGACGTCGAAGGAGACCCGCACATGCTCCCCGCCGCGCAGGACGCCGTCCACGACCAGGGCACGGGCCCGGACCATGGTGCGGAAGTCACCGACGGAGAAACGATGCACCCGGAAGCCGCGGTGCTGGTCGGAGTCGAGCAGCCCCTGCGCGGACAGATCGACCAGGGCCTCGCGGACGGGGGTCGCCGAGACACCGTACTGGTCCGCGATCTCCCGGACGGTGAACTCCTGCCCGGGCGCGAGGCGGCCCGCGAGCACCTCGTCGCGCAGCGCGTCGGCGATCTGCTGCCGCAGGGTGCTGCGGGTGACGGCGGTGCCGCCGGTGCCGTTGCCGGGCATCGTGGCGTTCTCCTTCTGCTTCGGTCCCGGACACGATAGGCCAGGGCCCGGTGGACGGGGTCCGGTGCACAGGGTCCGGATGTGAGGGGAGAGCCGGAAGTGACGGATGTGTTCGAGCCTGCGAGCGGGGACGGGCCGCTCCCGGAAGGGGCGGTACGCCGGGCTCCGGCGGGTGTGGGCGAGGCCCCGGCGGGGGGCGGCCCGGCCGGGGAGACGGCGGAGGCCCCGGGCGGGGAGGCGGCGGAGGTCACAGCGGCGGCCCGGGCGCGGGCCGCCGAGGTGGCGGCCGCCTTCGAGGGGCTGCTGCGGATCCGCCGGGTCACGGCGGACCCCGCGGTGCCCGACCCGGAGGCCCGGCCGGCCGCCTGGGAGCTGCACCGGCCGGTCCGGGCCGTTGCCCTGGCCCTGGAGGCGGCGGGGCTCCCGCCGTCCGCGACCGCCCCGGACGGCTCCCGCACGGCGACGGGCTACCGCGTGGCGGAGGGCGAGCGGCCGGGCACCGCGCGCGTCGAGTGGCCGGGCCCGCCGGGCGGCGGGGCCGCCCAGGACGAGGAGGCCCGCCTCAAGGAGTGCGCCCGGGTCCTGACCCGCCTCGGCTGGGAGGCGCTCCTGTACCGCGGACCGCGCCGGCGGCGGTACCTGGAGGTGGAGCCGGGGGCGTGAACGCCCGTGGGGCGGGGCGCCCGCGCGCCCCGCCCCACGGGTCCGGTCGGAACACGGCCCCGGGACCCGGAACACGAAACCGGAACCCCGGACCGCGAGCCGGAACCCGGATCAGTAGAGGCCCGAGTACTGGGTCCAGCCCGAGCTGCCGATCGTGACCTTGGCGTTCCACGTGCCCCGGCCGTTGGCGTCGTAGCGGTGCAGCGCGCCGTTGCTGGTGCGTGCGAGCAGGTCCGCGCGGCCGTCGCCGTTCAGGTCGCCGGCGACCAGCAGACGGTCGAACTGGCGCCAGGCGGTGGAGCCGATCTCGCGCTTCGCCTTGAACGGCTTGGCGGCGACGCCGGTGCCCTCGTAGAGGTACATACGGCCGTCCTTGCCCCGGGCCAGCACGTCCGCGCGGCCGTCACCCGTGGTGTCGCCGCCGCCGAGGACGGCGTTGAACTGCTGCCAGCCGCCGGTGACCCGCACCCGGCTGCCGAAGGCCGTGCCCGAGCCGTTGCCCGGGAACACCCACAGCACACCGGACTTGTCGCGGCCCAGCAGGTCGCCCTTGCCGTCGCCGGTCAGGTCGCCGGGGCCGGTCAGCAGGTTGTAACCGCTCCAGCTGCCGCTGAACTTCTTCAGCGAGCCCGACTTGTGGCTCAGGTTGTAGAGCGCCCCGTTGTAGACCTCCAGCAGCGTCGTCCGGCCCGTGTCGTCGAGGGAGGAGACGGGCGTGAGCTTGGCGCCCTTCCACGCCCCGACCGCGCCGATCTGCTGACGCGCCGACAGCTTGCCGTTGTTGAGGTCCCAGTAGTAGAAGAGCGTGCCCTTGGGCTGGAGCGCGAAGACGGTGTCCCGGCCCCACGAGGCCATGTTGCCCGCGTTCGCGAACTGGTTGACCGTGTGCCAGCCCGAGCCGAGCTTCACCCGCGGGCGGAAGGAGCCGGTGCCGGTGGAGCCGAGCAGGTAGAGGTCGCCGCTGACGGTACGCGCGAACAGGTCGCCGTTCCCGTCCTCGTCGAGGTCGTCGATGCTGACCAGCGAGTTGTACTGGTTCCAGCCGGAGCCGACCTTGACCTTGGCCTTGAAGGGCCGGGAGGCCACACCGGTGCCGCTGTAGAAGTACAGGTCGCCGGCGGTGGTGCGGGCGAACAGGTCCGCGATGCCGTCGTTGTTGACGTCGTTCATGCCGACGAGCTGGTCGAACTGCTGCCAGCCGCCGCCGATGAGCTGCTTGTCCCCGGTGAACGGACGGGAGGAGTTCTTCGCGCCCCGGTAGAGGAAGAGCTGGCCCGCGTGGTTGCGGGCGAGGATGTCCCCGACGCCGTCGCCGGTCAGGTCACCCGGCGAGAAGACCTTGTTGAACTGCTGCCAGCCGGTGCCCGAGTAGAAGCCGTAGGCGCTGTCCGTGTAGCTGTCGTACGCGGTGAGGCGGCCGGCGGCGGTCAGCGTGAAGTGCGCGGGCCCGCCGTTGCGCATCCCGGAGGCCGAGAAGACGTCCTTGTGGACCTCTCCGGAGGAGGCCGTGGAGCTGTAGAACGGGTACTCGTAGGTGTCCGAGCCCGTGGACACGTAGAACGAGCCGTCCAGGTCCTGGAAGATCAGGTCGGAGAGGCCGTCGCCGTCGACGTCGCTGCGGGGCAGCGCCAGCGGGGCGCCCGCGTCCTGGGCGCTGAACTCGCCGCGGGGCGCGGCCGGGGCGCGGTCCAGCTTCAGACCGGGGGCCTTCGCCTCGGGGGCCTCCGGTTCGACGACCGGGCCGGGCCCGGCCGGGGTGGCGGCCTGGGCGGTGGGCGCGGCGAGGAGCATGCCGGCGGCCACGGCCAGGGCGGTGCAGGCGGCGACGCGCACGCGGCGCCGCCGGGTTCTGTGCGAGCTGGCCGCGGCGCGGCCGGACTCCATGGAAGTCAAGGTCCCCCCTCGAAGGGTGTCGCCTGCGCGGCGGGCCCGCGGCGCAGCGCGGTGGCGCGCGCTCGTCGGGTGTCCGGAGGCGATCCGGAACGCCAGGCAGAGTAGTGGCACCCGGATAGACGTTCGAGGCGGGACGAGGGATGTACGGGATCCCGATCTTTCTTCACAGGTTTTCCACGCGGCCGCGGCAACCGGTACGCGGAGCGGGGAATGGCCGGGGGCGGCACCCTCGCCGGGTACCGCCCCCGGCCCGGCCGTCACCCGGCCCGGGCCCGGACTCGCGCTGTGCGCAAGCCGGTTACGCCGTCGCGCCACCGCCCTGGGCGGTGTGCTCGTCCGCGACCGACAGCGCCGCGTCGAGGATCGCGATGCCCTCCTTGGCCTCCGCCTCCGTGACGTTGCAGGCCGGAACGACGTGGGTGCGGTTCATGTTGACGAAGGGCCAGAGACCGCCCTGCTTGCACGCGGCGGCGAACGCGGCCATCGGCGCGTTCGCCTCGCCCGTCGCGTTGTACGGGACCAGCGGCTCGCGGGTCTCCCGGTCGCGGACCAGGTCGAGGGCCCAGAACATGCCCAGACCGCGCACCTCGCCCACCGAGGGGTGGCGCGCGGCGAGTTCGCGCAGAGCGGGGCCGACCACCGTCTCGCCCAGGTGGGCCGCGTTCTCGACCACCTTCTCCTCGGCCATGACCCGGATGGTGGCGACGGCCGCCGCGCAGGCCAGCGGGTGCCCGGAGTAGGTGAG
>NZ_JBEXXN010000089.1:0-14260 GCF_040630445.1 Streptomyces sp. NPDC005805 | reverse complement strand
CACCGCCCCCCCCCGCGCCCCGGGGCCCCCCGCCCCTACCCCCGCCCGCCGCCCCCCCCCCCCCCCCGGGGCCTCCCCCCCCCGGCCCCCCCGGGGCCACCGCCCCGGGGCGACCGGGCCACCGGACGCCCTGCTCGTGATCGTCTTCTCAACCTTCACCGGCGGGCGCACAGGGGAACGCCCCCGCGATGACGTGAATCGCGGGGGCGTTTCCGTACCCGGACGCCGGGCCGGTCAGTCGAAGCTGGGCTCCGCCGTGCGGGTGCGCTTGAGCTCGTAGAAGCCGGGGACGGAGGCCACCAGCAGGGTGCCGTCCCAGAGCCGGGCCGCCGCCTCGCCCTTGGGGGCGGGGGTGACGACCGGGCCGAAGAAGGCGATCTGCTCGCCGTCCGCGCCGGGCACCGCGATCACCGGGGTGCCGACGTCCTGGCCGACCAGCTCGATGCCCCGCCGGTGGGAGGCGCGCAGTTCGGTGTCGTAGGTGTCCTTTTCCGCGTACTCCGCGAGGGAGACGGGCAGGCCCACCTCCTCCAGCGCCTCGACCACCGCGTCGATGACCGGGCCGCGGCCCTCGTTGTGGAAGCGCCGGCCGAGGGCGGTGTAGAGCGGGCCGACGACCCCGTCGCCGTGCTCCTGCTGCGCGGCGATCACCACGCGCACCGGGCCCCACGCCTGGGTCGCCAGCATCTCCCGGTACTCCTCGGGGAGTTCGTCGATGCGGTCCTCGTTGAGCACGGCGAGGGACATGACGTGCCAGCGCACCTCGATGTCGCGGACCTTCTCGACCTCCAGCATCCAGCGGGAGGTCATCCAGGCCCAGGGACAGAGCGGATCGAACCAGAAGTCCGCCGGAGTCTTCCCGCCCGCGTTGTCCGACATGTCTCTCCTCGTCTCGCCGGCACCGTCGGTGCCTCCCCCCGGGGCAACACGCGATGCGCGCGAGGGATTCCCCCGTACCGGCTGCCAGGACCGCATGGGAGGATCGCTGCTGTTCGAACGAGACACGAAGGAGTGCCCGTGCCCGGTGAGAATCTGTCCCGCGACGAGGCCCGCACCCGGGCCGAGCTGCTGACCGTCGAGGGCTACCACGTCGCCCTGGACGTGCGGTCCGCCGTCGGGGACGCCGAGGAGGGCGCCGGGCCGCGTACCTTCCGCTCGGTGACCGAGATCCGCTTCCGCGCCGCCGAGCCGGGGGCGTCGACCTTCGTGGACCTGGTGGCGCCCGCCGTGACGGCCGTGACGCTGAACGGCCGCGTGCTGGACCCGGCCGAGGTCTTCGACGGCGCCCGGATCGCGCTGGACCGCGTCGAGGCGGAGAACGTCCTGACCGTGGACGCGCGGTGCGCCTACAGCCGCACCGGCGAGGGCCTGCACCGCTTCGCCGACCCGGAGGACGGCGAGGTGTACCTCTACACCCAGTACGAGCCGGCCGACGCCCGCCGGGTCTTCGCGAACTTCGAGCAGCCCGACCTCAAGGCCCCGTTCCGCTTCGAGGTCACCGCGCCCGAGGGCTGGACGGTGTGGAGCAACGGAGAGGGCGCCCGCGGCGAGGACGGCACCTGGCGCTTCGCCGAGACCCGGCCGATCTCCACGTACATCACGGCCGTGGTGGCCGGCCCGTACCACTACGAGACGGACCTGTACGAGCGGGAGCTGCCGGACGGCACGGTGCTGCGCATCCCGCTGGGCGCGATGTGCCGCAAGGGCCTGGCCCGGCACTTCGACGCGGACGACGTCTTCCTCGTCACCAAGCAGGGCCTGGACTTCTTCCACGAGCACTTCGACTACCCGTACCCCTTCGGGAAGTACGACCAGGCCTTCGTGCCCGAGTACAACATCGGCGCCATGGAGAACCCGGGCATGGTGACCTTCCGCGAGGAGTTCGTCTTCCGGGGCAAGGTCACCACCGCCTCCTACGAGCGGCGCGCCAATGTGATCCTGCACGAGATGGCGCACATGTGGTTCGGCGACCTGGTCACCATGGAGTGGTGGGACGACCTGTGGCTGAAGGAGTCCTTCGCGGACTTCATGGGCTCCTTCTCGATGGTGGAGGCGACCCGGTTCACCAACGGCTGGGTGACCTTCGCCAACAACCGCAAGGCCTGGGCCTACCGGGCCGACCAGCTGCCCTCCACGCACCCGATCACGGCGGACATCCGCGATCTGGAGGACGCCAAGCTCAACTTCGACGGGATCACCTACGCCAAGGGCGCCGCCGTCCTCAAGCAGCTCGTCGCCTATGTGGGCCGGGACGCCTTCCTGGAGGGCGCGCGGCGCTACTTCAAGCGGCACGCGTACGGGAACACGACCCTGGCCGATCTGCTGGCGGTGCTGGAGGAGACCTCCGGGCGCGACATGACGGAGTGGTCGCGGGCCTGGCTCCAGACCGCGGGCGTCAACGCGCTCACCCCCGAGGTGGCCCTCGGCGCGGACGGGCGGGTCACCGGCCTGGCCGTGGCGCAGGACGGGGAGACCCTGCGGCCGCACCGGGTGGTCGTGGGCCTCTACCGGGTCGAGGGCGAGAAGCTGGTGCGGTACGCGCAGGCCGGCACGGACGTGACCGGGGCGCGGACCGAGGTGCCGGAGCTGGTGGGCGCGGACGGGCCGGACCTGGTCCTGGTCAACGACGAGGACCTCACCTACTGCAAGGTCCGCTTCGACGCGCGGTCCCTGGACACCCTGCGGGCGCACCTCGGCGACATCGACGACCCGCTGGCCCGGGCGCTCGGCTGGTCGGCCCTGTGGAACCTGACCCGGGACGCGCTGCTGCCGGCCCGGGAGTTCATCGATCTGGTGCTGCGCTTCGCCGGCCGGGAGTCGGACATCGGCGTCCTCCAGATGCTGCACGCCTGGGCGCGTACCGCGCTGGCGCGGTACGCGGCGCCCGGCTGGCGCGAGGAGGGCGGCCGGCTGCTCGCCGAGGGCGCGCTCACCGAGCTGCGGCGCGCGGAGCCGGGCAGCCAGCACCAGCTCACCTGGGCGCGGTTCCTCGCCTCGGTGGCGTCCTCCCCGGCGGACCTCCGGCTCCTCACGGGGCTGCTGGACGGTACGGCGCGGATCGACGGCCTGGACGTCGACCAGGAGCTGCGCTGGGCGTTCCTGGAGCCGCTGGCGGCGCACGGCGCGGCCGACGAGGCGGGGATCGCGGCGGAGCTGGCCCGGGACGACACCGCCTCGGGGAAGCGGCACGAGGTGCGCTGCCTGGCCGCGCGGCCGTCCGCGGCGGTCAAGGACCAGGCGTGGGCCGCGGTCGTGGAGTCGGACCGGCTGTCGAACGCGCTGGTGGAGGCGACGATCGCGGGCTTCGTCCAGCCGTCCCAGCGGGAGCTGCTGGCGCCGTACACGCCGAAGTACTTCGCCGCGATCGAGCGGGTCTGGGCCGAGCGGTCCATCCAGATCGGCATGGACGTGGTGAGCGGTCTGTACCCGGCGCTCCAGGACTCCCCGGCGACCCTGGAGGCGACGGACGCGTGGCTGGACGCGCACGCCTCGGCGGCGCCCGCGCTGCGCCGGCTGGTGCTGGAGGCGCGGGACGACCTGGCCCGCGCGCTGCGGGCGCAGGTGGCGGACACCCCGGCCTGAGCCGCGCCCCGGTCCGGGCCGGAATCGGTCCGGACCGGGCGCGGCCCGGGGCACGGAGGGTGCCGGGGACCGGCCGGGCGCGGCCCGGTACCCGGCACTCGAACGTCCGTCCTTTAGGACGGGGTCGTCCCGAATTGCCGACGAGCGTGTAACAGCGGTTAGCGGGCCGCCGCCCCGGGGGCATGCCCTCCGCATGGAACAGTGCCACACTCCCCTCCCTCTCACCGCCCCGCCCGCCGGCCGTGAACTCGTCGTCTGCGGAGCCGAGTTGCGGACCGGCGGCGTCTCCCCCGCACAGGTCGCCGAGCAGTGCCGCACGGGCGGCTGGCAGGTGCTGCTGCCCGGTGTGTATCTGCTGCGCCCCGGCCCGGCGACCGGGCCCGAGCTGCTGCGCGCCGCCCTGCTGTACGCGGGGCGCCCGGTCCTGCCCGCCCAGCGGCGGGTGTCCGAGCCCTACGGCGACGCGATGGTGACCGGGCTCGCCGCCCTGGCGCTGCACGGCTTCTCCGCCGTGCCCGCGCTCGAAGCCCTGGACACGGTCGACGTCCTGGTGGCGCGCACCCGGCGGCTGCGGTCCACCGGGTGCGTACGCCTGGTGCGCGGGCACGCCCTGCCGGTGCCCGAGAAGATCGACGGGCTGCCCGTCGCACCACCCGCCCGCGCGGTCGCGGACGCGGTCGCCCAGTCGGACGACCCGGAGGCGGTGCGGCGGCTGCTCACCGAGGCCGTACGCGGACGCCACTGCGAACCCCAGTCGCTGGTACGGGAGTTGAACGAGGCGCGGCTGCTGGTGCGCCCGCATGTGGTGGACGCGGTCGACGCGCTCCTCGCCGAGGGCCGGGCCCTCGCGGAGGGGCGGCTGTACGAGATGGTGCGCGCCCACGGGCTGCCCGAGCCGCTGTGGAACGTGGACCTCCGGCTGCCCGGCGGGCCGCCGCTGGGCGGGCTGGACGCGTACTGGCCGGACCAGGCGGTCGCCGTGGAGCTGGACACCCGGGCGCCCCGGCAGGACGAGGCGGCCCTGTGGTCGGAGTACAGCCGCAAGCGGGACACCCTGGAGCGGCTGGGCATCACCGTGGTGCACCTCACGCCCCGCAAGCTGCGGGAGTCCCCCGGGCAGCAGGCGGTGGTGGTGCGCACGGCCCTGATGGCGGCGGCGGACCGCGAGCCGGCCGCGTACGTCGTGATCCTGCCGCGTTGAACAACCTTCACCCCCGCACCCTTCCGCCACATCCGGGGGCAGAGGTTCCGTGCGGGTACCTGCCGATTCGACCCGACTGGCAGGTTCCGTTTACTGGCGGGTTCCCGCCATGAGCACATCACGTCTAGGTCAACTCTCCACAAACCCCTGTCATTTGCGAAAGGGTGAGCGGTCATCCGGCACCGAAATCCGGACCGTCTCTTTCACCAACAGGGATGCAGATGACCCCCCAGTCCCAGAGCACCACCTCAGGTCGCTCCATACCCGCCCGCAGACGCGCGGGCAGGGTGGCAGCGGCCGCCTCGATGGTGGCGGCACTCGTCGCCACGGGCGTGGCCCCCGCCTTCGCCTCCGTGCCCACCGCCGACCCGGCGGGCACCGGCGGTGTGAAGGCCGCGGAGCCGTCGGACAAGATCGGCAAGGCCGACACCGACCTCCTCGCCGAGGCCCAGGCCACCGGTCAGAAGAACGTGACCGTCATGGTCGCGGCCACGCCCGGCGCGACCGACAAGGTCGCCGCGCAGCTCGACTCCGTCGAGGGCGCCACCGTCGGCCGCACCTTCGACGAGATCGGCTATGTCAGCGCCACGCTCCCCACGGCGAAGGCGGAGGCCGCGCTGAAGGCGGCGGCCAAGCTCACCTCCGTGCAGGGCATCGACCTCAAGCACGAGATCGAGCTGGACGACCCGACCCCGGCGGCCGACACCGTGAAGGCGGCCGGCAAGGCGGCCAAGCAGTCCGCGGCCTACCCGGCGCCGGACAGGAAGACGCCCGCGGTCAACCCGTACAACCCGTCCTTCGAGACGGGCGCGGTCGACTTCGTCGAGAAGAACCCCAAGGCCGACGGCCGCGGTGTCACCATCGGCATCCTCGACTCGGGCATCGACCTGGGCCACCCGGCGCTCCAGAAGACCACCACCGGCGAGCGCAAGATCGTCGACTGGGTCACCGCGACCGACCCGGTCGCCGACGGCGACGGCACCTGGCTGCGCATGAACCAGGCCGTCAGCGGCCCGGCGTTCACGGCCGAGGGCCGCACCTGGAAGGCGCCGGCCGGCTCCTGGCGGTTCAGCCTGTTCAAGGAGTCCGCCACCCTCGGCGGCGACATGGCGGGCGACCTCAACCGCGACGGCGACACCACCGACACCTGGGGTGTGCTCTACGACGCGGGCACCCGCACCGCCCGGGTCGACCTCAACGGTGACGGGGACTTCACCAACGACACCGTGATGAAGCCGTACAAGAACGGCTTCCAGATCGGCTACTTCGGCCAGGACGACCCCAAGACCCCCGTGGTCGAGCGGATCCCGTTCGTGATCGAGGTCCGCAAGGACGTCGTCCACAACGCCGCGGGCGCCAAGGCCGACTACGTCAGCATCGGTGTCATCGAGGGCTCGCACGGCACCCACGTCGCCGGCATCACCGCCGCCAACAGCCTCTTCGGCGGCAAGATGAACGGCGCGGCGCCCGGCGCCAAGCTGGTCTCCTCCCGCGCCTGCACCTGGAGCGGCGGCTGCACCAACATCGCGCTCACCGAGGGCATGGCCGACCTGGTCATCAACCGCGGCGTGGACATCGTCAACATGTCCATCGGCGGTCTGCCCGCGCTGAACGACGGCAACAACGCGCGCGCCGAGCTGTACAACCGGCTCATCGACACCTACGGCGTCCAGCTGGTGATCTCGGCCGGCAACTCCGGCCCGGGCACCAACACCCTGGGCGACCCGGCCGTCGCGGACAAGGTCGTCTCCGTCGGCGCGGCCATCTCCAAGGAGACCTGGGCGGCCAACTACGGCTCCGCCGTGGCCAAGGACTACGCGATGCTGCCCTTCTCCTCGCGCGGTCCGCGTGAGGACGGCGGCTTCACGCCCACGATCGTCGCGCCCGGCGCCTCGATCAACACCACGCAGACCTGGAGCCCGGGCGGCCCGGTCGCCGAGGCGGGCTACCAGCTCCCGCCCGGCTACTCGATGCTCCAGGGCACCTCGATGTCCGCCCCGCAGACCGCGGGCGCCGCGGCCCTGCTGCTCTCCGCCGCGAAGCAGAAGGACATCGAGCTCACCCCGGCCAAGCTGCGCACCGCGCTGACCAGCACCGCCAAGACCATCGACGGTGTGCTCGCGCACGAGCAGGGCTCCGGTCTGATCGACATCGTCGACGCCTGGAAGGCCATCAAGAAGGGCGCCGAGGCGCACGAGTACAGCGTCAAGGCCCCGGTCGACACCGCGATCGACTTCGCGCTGAAGACCCCGGGCTTCGGCACCGGCCTCTACGACCGCGAGGGCGGCCTCCAGGTCGGCAAGGCGCGGACGTACGACATCACCATCACCCGCACCACCGGCCCGAAGAAGGCCGTGGCGCACACCCTGAAGTGGAAGAACAACGACGGCACCTTCAAGCTGCTCAGCGGCAAGAAGATCAAGCTGCCGCTCGACCAGCCGGTCACCGTCACCGTGCAGGCCAAGGCCCGCACCGCCGGTGTCCACAGCGCGGTCCTGCTCGCCGACGACGCGAACACGGTCGGCACGGACAAGCAGATCCTGACGACGGTCGTCGCCTCCCAGGCGCTGGCCGCCCCGTCCTACGCGGTCGCCGAGTCCGGCTCGGTGCAGCGCAACAGCCACAAGTCCTACTTCGTGACCGTCCCCGAGGGCACCAAGAACCTTGAGGTGGCCATCAGCGGTCTCGCCAAGGACAGCCAGACCCGGTTCATCGCCCTGCACCCGTACGGTCTGCCGGTCGACCCGACCTCCACGGTCAACTGCTACCCGAACTACAACAACCCGGCGAACACCTGCCGTCCGGACGTCCGGTCGTACGCGAACCCGACCCCGGGCGTCTGGGAGATCGAGGTCGAGTCGCGGCGCACCTCGCCGCTGCTGGACAACCCGTACAAGCTCGACGTGAGCGTGCTCGGCGCCTCCTTCGACCCGGCGGTCCAGACGATCCCCGAGGCGAAGGTCGGCACCCCGGCGGACGTCCAGTGGAACGTGACCAACCAGTTCGGCGCGATCGAGGGCAAGCTCACCGGCGGCGCCCTCGGCTCCGCCAAGGTGGCCCGTCCGTCGATCAAGCACGGGCAGTCCCTGGTCTACGACCTCACCATCGGTGAGGGCGTGGAGCGCCTGGACGTCGCCATCGGCTCCACCTCGGACACCGGCGCGGACCTGGACCTCACGGTCTACCGCGGCGCGACCCAGGTCGGCCAGGCGGCGGACGCCGACTCGGAGGAGGCGGTGCGTCTGGTCAAGCCGGCCGCCGGCGCCTACCGGATCGTCGTGGACGCCTACTCGGTCCCCGCCGGGACCACCGAGTTCGACTACCGGGACGTGTTCTTCTCCCCGTCGCTCGGCACGCTGAAGGTGGACGGCAACACGCCGGTCTCCCTCGGCAGCGGCCAGTCCGCCTCCGTCGGCGCGCAGGTCGTGGTGGCCGGCGCCGCTCCCGAGGGACGCCAGTTCTTCGGCGAGGCGACGCTGGTGAACGCGCGCGGCACCGCCGCGGGCGCGGGCAGCGTGGTGATCGGCAAGGTCACCGAGTAACGCCCATCGGTGCGTGACGGCGGGGCGGGGGCCTTCGGGCTCCCGCCCCGTCGGCGTTCCCGGGACCCGGGAGAGACCGGCCGCCGCGGATGACCTCGGTCACAGCGGGGCGCGCCCGCGTGTGGCACATGTCCCATCCATCGGACAATCGATTGGACAGGTCGGACCTGGAAAGACGCATCATGGAGCGGCACCCGTGCCGCAACCGCGCACGCGCACGGACGGAACGTACGGAGGAACTCGTGAAGGTCGGAATCGTCGGAGCCACCGGGCAGGTCGGCACGGTCATGCGCAGGATCCTCGCCGAGCGAGCCGCGTTCAATTCTCTCGGCCCGGTCGACGAGCTGCGGCTCTTCGCCTCCGCCCGCTCCGCCGGCTCCACCATCGCCTGGGAGGGCCGCGAGATCACCGTGGAGGACGCCGCGACGGCCGACTACACGGGCCTGGACATCGTGCTCTTCTCCGCGGGCGGCGCCACCTCCAGGGCGCTCGCCGAGAAGGTCGCCGGCCAGGGCGCGGTCGTGATCGACAACTCCTCCGCCTGGCGCCGCGACCCCGAGGTCCCGCTGGTGGTCTCCGAGGTCAACCCGCACGCGATCAAGGACCGCCCCAAGGGGATCATCGCCAACCCGAACTGCACCACCATGGCCGCGATGCCGGTCCTGAAGCCCCTGCACATCGAGGCGGGCCTGACCGCGCTGGTCGCCACCACCTACCAGGCCGTCTCCGGTTCCGGTCTGGCCGGTGTCGCCGAGCTGGACGGGCAGGTCAAGGAGGTCGCGGGCCGCGCGACCGAGCTGACCCACGACGGCGGGGCCGTCGAGTTCCCCGAGCCCGGCGTCTACAAGCGCCCGATCGCCTTCAACGTGCTGCCGCTGGCCGGCTCGATCGTCGACGACGGCAGCTTCGAGACCGACGAGGAGCAGAAGCTCCGCAACGAGTCCCGCAAGATCCTGGAGATCCCGGAGCTGAAGGTCTCCGGCACCTGTGTGCGCGTGCCGGTCTTCTCCGGCCACTCCCTCCAGGTCAACGCCCGCTTCGCGCGCCCGATCGGCGTGGCGCGCGCCCATGAGCTCCTCGGCGAGGCACCGGGCGTCGAGCTGTCCGAGATCCCGACCCCCCTCCAGGCGGCCGGCAAGGACGTCTCCTACGTGGGCCGCATCCGGGTGGACGAGACCGTCGAGCACGGGCTGTCCCTCTTCCTGTCGGGCGACAACCTGCGCAAGGGCGCGGCGCTGAACGCGGTCCAGATCGCGGAGCTGGTCGCGGACGAGCTGCGCGGCTGAGCGCACCGCCGCACCGCCGCCGTGGGGGCGGGCGCCCGGTCCGGGTGCCCGCCCCCACGGCGTGCGCGGGCCCTGCCGCGTACCCGGCCCGCTCGGGGCCCGCGGCCCGCTCCGGGCCGCGCGCCGGTCAGGACGGGCCCGAGGTGCGGCGGTAGGCGGCGTCGATGGAGGCCAGCTCCTCCGGGGTGAGCACGTCCTCGACCCGGTCGAAGCCCTCGGGGGCGCGTTCGGCGACGGCCTGGAGGAGGCGGTCGGCGGGCATGTCCCGCATCGCGAGGACCAGGGCGTTGACCGGGCCCCGGCGCTCCTCCTCGTACGCCCGCAGGGCCTCCGGCACGCCCGCCGCGTCCGGTCGGTCGGCGAGGGCGCGGGTCAGCGCCCGGGCGTCCAGGACCGCCTGGGAGCCCCCGTTGGAGCCGATCGGGTACATGGGGTGGGCCGCGTCGCCCAGCAGGGTGACCCGGTCCCGGCCCCAGGACGGCAGCGGGTCCCGGTCGACCATCGGGTACTCCAGGATCTCCTCGGTGGCCGACAGCAGCGCCGGCACGTCCAGCCCGAGGGCGTCCAGCCGCCAGCCGCCGAAGTGGGCGAGGACGTCCGCCGCCGCGCCGCGCCGGGTCCAGGCCGCGCCGTCGACCGGCCCCGGCTCTCCCGTCCGGACCTCGGCGACCCAGTTCAGCAGGGCCTCGCCGCGCCGCTCGGCATGGCGGGAGACCGGGTAGACCACCAGCTTGGCGGTGGCGTTGGACCCGGCGACCAGCATGGTGCGGCCGTCGAGGAACGGCTTCGCCGTGACCGTGCCGCGCCACATCCGGATGCCGTTCCACAGCGGCAGCCGCGGCTCGGCGGGGTGGAGCAGGGCGCGGACGGCGGAGTGCAGCCCGTCCGCGCCGATCAGGGCGTCCGCCTCCTCCTCGGTCCGGGCGCCGTCCGCGACCGCGCGCAGCCCGATCCGCAGCGGACCCGCTCCGACCTCACCGACGGACTCCAGCGTGAGGCCCGTGCGCACCGCGTCCGGGCCCAGCCGGTCCCGTACCGCGTCGTACAGCAGCTGCTGCAACTCGCCCCGGTGCACGGAGTACTGGGGCCAGGCGTGACCCGCCGCCCGCCCCCGGGGCTCGGACCAGATGCGGTTGCCGTGCCGGTCGGTGTGGAGCATCGACCCGGTCGGGACGGCGATCGCGGCCAGTGCCTCGCCGAGGCCGAGCGCGGTCAGCTCCGCCACCGCGTGCGGCAGCAGATTGATGCCCACGCCCACCGGCCGCAGCCGCCGGGCGGCCTCCACGATCCGGGGCCGCAGCCCCGTCGCGTGCAGGCTCAGGGCGCAGCTCAGCCCCCCGATGCCGGCCCCCGCGATCACGATCCGCCGCCGCTCCATGTCCGCTCCCCCTGTCCGTCCGCCGCGTCCCCCGCGGCCCTGCGCGCCATCCTCCCGCGCGCCCGGGCCCGGTGGCCCGATTCCCCCGGGCGCGGCGGGGGCGCCGCGTGGAAGGATGGCCGCAAACATCGCAAACCGAGGAGATGACCGGGTGCCTGGCACGAACCTGACCCGTGACGAGGCGCGTGAGCGCGCGCGCCTGATCACCGTCCACTCGTACGAGATCGACCTCGATCTCTCCGGGGCGCAGGAGGGCGGGACCTACCGGTCCGTCACCACCGTGCGCTTCGCCTCGGCCGAGGCCGGCGCCGAGACCTTCGTCGACCTGGTCGCCCCCGCCGTCCACGAGGTGGTGCTCAACGGCAGGCACCTGGACGTCGCCGCGGTCTTCCGGGACGCGCGGATCACCCTGCGGCACCTGCGCGAGGGGGAGAACGAGCTGCGCGTGGTCGCGGACTGCTCGTACACCAACACCGGTGAGGGCCTGCACCGCTTCGTCGACCCGGTGGACCAGCAGGCTTATCTGTACACGCAGTTCGAGGTGCCGGACGCGCGCCGGGTGTTCGCCAACTTCGAGCAGCCCGACCTGAAGGCCACCTTCGCCTTCACCGTGAAGGCCCCCGAGGGCTGGACCGTGATCTCCAACTCCCCGGCTGGGGAGCCGAAGGACAACGTCTGGGCCTTCGAGCCCACGCCCCGGATCTCCACCTACATCACGGCCCTGATCGCCGGCCCGTACCACAGCGTGCACAGCACCTGGGAGAAGGACGGCCGCACGGTCCCGCTGGGGATCTACTGCCGCCCCTCGCTCGCCGAGTACCTGGACGCGGACGCGATCTTCGAGGTCACCCGGCAGGGCTTCGACTGGTTCGAGGAGAAGTTCGACTACGCCTACCCGTTCGCCAAGTACGACCAGCTCTTCGTGCCGGAGTTCAACGCCGGCGCCATGGAGAACGCGGGCGCGGTCACCATCCGCGACCAGTACGTCTTCCGCTCCAAGGTGACGGACGCGGCCTACGAGGTGCGGGCCGAGACGATCCTGCACGAGCTGGCCCACATGTGGTTCGGCGACCTGGTCACCATGGAGTGGTGGAACGACCTGTGGCTGAACGAGTCGTTCGCCACCTACACCTCCATCGCCTGCCAGGCCCACGCCCCGGGCTCGAAGTGGCCGCACGCGTGGACCACCTTCGCGAACTCCATGAAGACCTGGGCGTACCGGCAGGACCAGCTGCCGTCGACCCACCCGATCATGGCCGAGATCCGCGACCTCGACGACGTTCTCGTGAACTTCGACGGGATCACCTACGCCAAGGGCGCCTCCGTTCTGAAGCAGCTCGTCGCCTATGTGGGCATGGACGAGTTCTTCCGGGGCGTGCAGGCGTACTTCAAGGCGCACGCCTTCGGCAACACGCGGCTGTCGGACCTGCTCGGCGCGCTGGAGGAGACCAGCGGCCGGGATCTGAAGACCTGGTCGAAGGCGTGGCTGGAGACGGCCGGGATCAACGTCCTGCGCCCGGAGATCACCACCGACGCCTCGGGCACGGTCACCGCCTTCGCGGTGCGCCAGGAGGCCCCCGCGCTGCCCGCGGGCGCCAAGGGCGAGCCCGTGCTGCGTCCGCACCGGATCGCGATCGGCCTCTACGACCTGGACGCGGCCGGGAAGCTGGTGCGCACCGAGCGCGTCGAGCTGGACGTGGACGGCGAGCTGACCGAGGTGCCCGCGCTGGTGGGCCGGCCGCGCCCGGCGGTCGTCCTCCTCAACGACGACGACCTGAGCTACGCCAAGGTGCGCCTCGACGAGGAGTCGCTGCGCACGGTGACCGCGCACCTGGGCGACTTCGCGGAGTCCCTGCCGCGCGCGCTGTGCTGGGCCTCCGCCTGGGACATGACCCGGGACGGCGAGCTGGCCACCCGCGACTACCTGGAGCTGGTGCTCTCCGGCATCGGCAAGGAGTCCGACATCGGTGTGGTGCAGTCGCTGCACCGCCAGGTGAAGCTGGCGCTCGACCTGTACGCGGACCCGGCCTGGCGCGAGACGGGCCTGACCCGCTGGACGGACGCCACCCTGGCGCATCTGCGGGCCGCGGAGCCGGGCGGCGACCACCAGCTCGCCTGGGCGCGGGCGTTCGCCGCGACCGCGCGCACCCCGCAGCAGCTCGACCTCCTCCAGTCGCTGCTGGAGGGCACCGAGTCGGTCGAGGGCCTGGCCGTCGACACCGAGCTGCGCTGGGCGTTCGTGGAGCGGCTGGCGGCGACGGGCGTGTACGACGAGGACGAGATCGCCGCGGAGTACGAGCGCGACCGGACGGCGGCGGGCGAGCGCCACGCGGCCACCGCGCGGGCGGCCCGGCCGACCCCGGAGGCGAAGGAGGAGGCGTGGGCCTCGGTCGTCGAGGGCGACGCGCTGCCCAACGCCGTCCAGGAGGCGGTGATCGGCGGCTTCGTGCAGACCGACCAGCGTGAGCTGCTGGCGCCGTACGCGGAGCGGTACTTCGCCGCGCTGAAGGACGTGTGGGAGTCCCGCAGCCACGAGATGGCGCAGCAGGTGGCGATCGGGCTCTACCCGTCCCTCCAGGTGACGCCGGAGACGCTGGCGGCGACCGACGCGTGGCTGGAGTCGGCCCAGCCGAACGCGGCGCTGCGACGGCTGGTCTCGGAGTCCCGCGCGGGCGTGGAGCGCGCGCTCGCGGCCCAGGCGGCGGACGAGGCGGCGGCCACGCGGTAGGCGCGCGGAGCGCGCCGGTCCTGGGCGCGCGGCGCGCGCGTCCGGCGGGCGGGGGCGCGTCCGGTACGCGGGGGCGCGGTAGGCGGCGGGCATGCGCGGCGGGCGCTTCGGACGCGTGGCCGGGCGCGGGCCGGGCCCGCGTCCGGTACGCGGCGGGCCTGCACCGGGGCGGGTAACGGGCGCATCGGACAGATGCCGGGGGTCCTGGGCGCGCGGGCCCGCGGTGGCCCCGCGCAGCGGGCGCGCGGTAGGTCCGCCGCGACCGCGCGGGTAGGCGGTGCGCGCGGGCCCGCAGTGCGCCGGGCGCTCCGGCGCACGGCAGGCGCCGGGGGCGGGTACGCACCGGGCGTCCTGGGCTTGCGGGCCCGCGGTAGCCCCGCGCAGCGGGCGCGCGGCAGGTCCGCCGCGACCACGCGGGTAGGCGGCGGGCGCGGCCGGGAATCAGGAGGCGGGGGGGGGGGGGGGGTGGGCGCCGAGCTTCTCCTGGTGGGGGTGGGCGGCGTGGGGGTGGACGACCTTCAGGCCGAGACGGGCCAGGTCGGG
>NZ_JBEXXN010000088.1:0-15042 GCF_040630445.1 Streptomyces sp. NPDC005805 | reverse complement strand
CGGCGCCGGCGCGCACCCCCGGCGGGTGGCCCGCCCCAGGGCGTTTTCCCTGCGGGCTGCGCCGGGCCCGGGCGGGCCGGTTCAGCCCGTCGGGCGTTGCGGACGCGACACCGCGGGCTTCCCGGCCGTCGGGCGTTCGAGGGCATGGGGCCGCGTGCTTTCGGCCCGGTGGGGCGCTTGAGGACGTGGTGCGCAGCCTGGTGCCGCGTGCTTTTTCAGCCCGTCCGGCGATTGAGGACACCGCGCGCAGCGGGGTGCCGCGACCACCGGCGGGCGGGGGGCCGGGGCCGGGTGCCCACCCACCGTGCCGTGCCCCGCGCCGCCCACAACCGCGCCCCTACAACCAGCCCGCGAACTCCAGCGCCGCCTCGCCCTGCGCCCGCCGCCCCTCCGCCAGCGCCCGCGTGCCCGACTCCACCGCGCGGAACAGCGTCCACCCCCGCAGGCGCTCGCGGTCGACCTCCAACGAGTCCGCGAGCCGCTTCACCCGGCGCCGGGCCGCCGCCGCGCCGCCCGAGGAGGCGACCAGGTCCTCGACCCGGTCACGGACCAACCGCGCCAGGTCGTAGGCGCGTTCGCCCACCACCGGCTCCGGACCCACCGTCAGCCACGGCGAGCGCTCGCCCGCCAGGACCTTCCCCTGCCGGAAGTTGCCGTGCAGCAAAAGGAGTTCGGGCCCATCACCGGCCGCCACCAGCTCCGCCCGCGCGTCGAGCGCCGCCGCCACCAGCGGCCCGCCCGCCACCCGCATCACATCCGCCTGCCGCGCCGTGCGCTCGGCGACCGACTCCCAGCCGTGCCCGGCCGACGGCTCCACCCACAGCCGCCGCACCGTCCCGGCCGCCTCCAGCAGCGCCTTCGCCTCCGGCAGCGAGCGCAACGACACATCCGGCTGGAGCCGTTCGAGCAGCAGGCCGCCGTCCCCGTCGTCGTCCAGCACCCGGACCGCGCCCCAGCCGTCCCACGCCGTCAGCGCCGTCCGCTCCGCGTCGGGGGCGGCCTGCGGCGGGGCGAGCTTCAGCACCGCCGGGGTGCCGTCCGGCAGCCGGACGAGCAGGACCACGCTGCTGCGGCCGCCCGGCACCACCACCCGTTCGACGTCCAGCTTCCGCCGGTCCACCGCCTCGCGGACGATCCCGGGCAACTGCCCGAGCCACTCGGTGGTCCCGTCGAGAGCACGGACCAGCCGCTGGGGCGGTTCGAAAGCCATACGTCGTGTGATCCCTTGTCCGTTCAGCGGCTGCGGTCGTCGTCGGCGGCCCGCTCGGCGAGCCCAGGAAAGGCTACGCCGCTGCCGCGCCAGCGCACCGCACGCACGGCCGCCTCCCGCAGCGCCACGGCCGCCTCCCGCCGCAGCGTGCCCCGGGAGGCCCGCACCAGGTCCGCCCAGGCGCCCGCCACCCGGTCCTCCAGCTCGGCGGCGAGCCGCTTTGCCGCCTCCGCGTCCGGCACCGCGAAGGGCAGCGCGTAGGCAGGGGCGGCGGCCGCCGGTTCCGCGCCGAGGTCGCGCACCGTGCGGGCCAGGGCGTCCCGGCGCGCCCGGTGCGCGGCGTGCGCGGACGCGGCCTCCTGCCGTCGCTCGTCGCCGATCCGGCCGCCGACCACGCCGTAGCCGTAGACGACCGCGTGCTCGGCGGCCAGGGCGGCCTGCGCGGCCCGCAGCGTGCCCGCCGCGTCCACCTCGGTCACGGCGTCTCACCCTTCGTCAGCAGGTACGCGTGCGCGGCCCCCGCGGCGGCCACCGAGGCCAGCAGCCGGGCCAGTTCGGGCTCCGCGTCCAGCAGGGCCTCGGTGTGCGCGTCGGCGGTGCGGCGCTCGGCGGCGGCCAGCTCCGTCAGGGCGGCGCGCGGGTCGTCCGGGACGGAGCCCCCGGCCACCGGGGTCGCGGACACCGCCGGAGGAGCGGCCTTTGACGGTGAGGCGGCCACGGAAGGGGAGGCCGAGCCGGACGCGGAACCGGACGGGGACGCGGCAGCGGACGGCGCCGGCTTCCGGCCCCCCAGCGCCTCCGCGTGCGCCGCGACCGCCGCCCGCAACGGCCCGAGCCGTTCCGCCAGCGAGGGGTGCCGGGCGAGGACCGCGTCGTAGGTGCCGGCCAGGGCCGTGCTCCGCGCGGACAGCCGCGCCCGCAGGGCCTTCTCGGCCTTCGCCGGGTCCGCCCCGGCGACGGTGGCGGCGCCCCGCACCTCGGGCCTTCCGTTCGAACAGCCCGTCAACGCGCAGGCCGCGGCCGCCCCCGAGGCCAGCAACGCACGTCTTCGTGTCCATCCCGTGCGCCCCACGCCTGTTCTCCTCGGACCTCGCGGTGATCATCGCCGCAGGCGAGCGTACCCGCGGGTGCGGCGGTGGTGGACGGCAACACCCCCCGGGACCGGATACCCTTTCCCTCGACACGCGACGATCCCACAACAGCACACGCGGCCGAGGAGTCACCCGGATGAGCACCACCCAGAACGAGAGGCTGCGCGGGCTGCTGGAACCGCTCGTCGGCGCCGCCGGACTGGATCTGGAGGAGATCGAGGTCTCCCGGGCGGGCAGGCGCCGCACCCTGCGGATCGTGGTCGATTCCGACGAGGGCGTGGAACTGGACGCGTGCGCGGAGCTGAGCCGCGCGATCTCCCAGAAGCTGGACGAGACCGACGCCATGGGCGAGGACGAGTACGTCCTGGAGGTCACCTCCCCGGGCGCCGACCGCCCCCTCACCGAGCACCGCCACTACCGGCGCGCCACCGGCCGGCTGGTCCGTTTCCAGCTGCACGAGGACGGCGAGGTCGTCGCGCGGATCCTCGCCGTCGACGAGGACGGGATCGACGCCGAGGTGCCGGGTGTGAAGGGGCGCAAGCCGACCGCCCGCCGGATCGCGTTCGGCGACATCGCCAAGGCGCGTGTCGAGATCGAGTTCAACCGCAAGGACAAGAAGGAAGAGGAGGCGTAGCCGTGGACATCGACGTGAAGCTGCTGAAGGGCTTGGCGCAGGAGAAGGAGATCGCCTTCGACCTGCTGGTCGAGGCCATCGAGTCGGCCCTCCTCATCGCCTACCACCGCACCGACGGCAGCCGTCGGCACGCCCGGGTGGAGCTGAGCCGCGAGACCGGGCACGTCACGGTCTGGGCCAAGGAGGACCCCTCCGAGCTGGAGGAGGGCCAGGAGCCCAAGGAGTTCGACGACACGCCCTCCGACTTCGGCCGGATCGCGGCGACCACCGCCCGCCAGGTCATCCAGCAGCGGCTGCGCGACGCGGAGAACGACGTCACCTTCGGCGAGTACGCCCGCCGCGAGGGCGATGTGGTGGCCGGCCAGGTCCAGCAGGGCAAGGACCCGAAGAACGTCCTGGTCAGGCTGGACGACAAGCTGGAGGCCATCCTGCCGGTGCAGGAGCAGGTCCCCGGCGAGGAGTACACCCACGGTCTGCGGCTGCGCACCTATGTGGTGCGGGTGGCCAAGGGAGTGCGCGGCCCGTCCGTCACCCTCTCGCGCACCCACCCCAACCTGGTGAAGAAGCTCTTCGCGCTGGAGGTCCCGGAGATCGCGGACGGCAGCGTGGAGATCGCGGCCATCGCCCGCGAGGCCGGCCACCGCACCAAGATCGCCGTACGGTCCACCCGGTCGGGCCTGAACGCCAAGGGCGCCTGCATCGGCCCGATGGGCGGCCGGGTGCGCAATGTCATGGCCGAGCTGCACGGCGAGAAGATCGACATCGTGGACTGGTCGGACGACCCGGCGGAGATGGTGGCCAACGCGCTGTCCCCGGCCCGGGTGAGCAAGGTCGAGGTCGTGGACCTCGGCGCCCGTTCGGCCCGGGTCACCGTGCCGGACTACCAGCTCTCGCTGGCGATCGGCAAGGAGGGGCAGAACGCCCGCCTGGCCGCCCGCCTCACCGGCTGGCGCATCGACATCCGCCCGGACACCGAGGGCTCCGAGGCGGGCTCCGAGCGGGACTGAGCCCGCGGCCCGGAGTGGATCAGGACAACAACCGTTCGATTTTTGCCCCAAAGGGGTGAGGTCGGTGCGGGGAGGTAGACTTAAGCGTGTCTGGCCGGACGCATGCCCGCGCGTGCCCTGAGCGAACCTGTGTGGGGTGCCGGGAGCGGGCGGCCAAGAGCGATCTGCTGCGCATCGTGGTGATCGAGGGTGAGTGTGCCCCCGATGATCGCGGTACGCTGCCCGGCCGGGGTGCGTATCTGCACCCCGCCGTGGTCTGTCTCGATCTGGCGGTTCGCCGACGGGCGTTCCCACGGGCCTTCCGGGTTCCGGGACCGCTGGACACCGCCGGTCTCCGGCGGCACGTCGAGCAGACGGCACAGTGAGACGAAAGAAGTACGGCACGGAAACCCCCGTGCGGTCAGGTACCTCGCGAGTTGGAAGTAGGTCGAGATTGCGATGAGCACTCGATGAGTACGCGATGAGTACGCCCATGAAGTAGCGACGGTCCGGCGGTAACCCGGACCTAAAAGGAGCGAAGTGGCTAAGGTCCGGGTATACGAACTCGCCAAGGAGTTCGGTGTGGAGAGCAAGGTCGTCATGGCCAAGCTCCAGGAACTCGGTGAATTCGTCCGTTCGGCGTCCTCGACGATCGAGGCGCCGGTTGTACGCAAGCTGACTGATGCGCTGCAGGGGCCCGGCGGTACCGCCGGCAAGTCCGCAGCCAAGCCCGGCGCGCCCCGCAAGGCCGCGCCCAAGCCCGCCCCCGCGGCTCCCAGCCGCCCGGGCGGTCCCGCCGCGCCCTCCCCGGCGCAGGCACGTCCCGCCGCCCCGAAGCCCGGCGCACCGGCCCCCAAGCCGGCCCAGGCGGGCGGCACCCCCTCCGCGACCCCGGGTCCGCGTCCGACGCCCGGCCCCAAGCCGGCGCCGGCGAAGCCCGCGAGCCCGGTGCCCGCGGCCGAGTTCTCGGCTCCGGCTCCGGCGCAGCCCGCTGCCCCGCAGGCCCCCCGCTCCGGTGGACAGGGCGGTGCGACCCCCGGTCCCCGTCCGGCCGGCGGCCAGCGTCCGGCGGCCGGTGGCGGCCAGCGCGGCGGCGACCGTCCGTCGCGTCCGGCTCCCGGTCAGGGCGCCCCGCGCCCCGGCGGCCAGCGTCCGGCCGGTCCCCGTCCGGGCAACAACCCCTTCACCTCCGGCGGCTCCACCGGTATGGCGCGCCCCCAGGCGCCCCGTCCCGGCGGTGCCCGGCCCGGTCCCGGTGGACCCGGCGGCGCCCCCGGCGCCCCGCGTCCGCAGGGCGGTCCCGGTGGTGCTCCCCGTCCGCAGGGTCAGGGCGGCGCCCGTCCGACCCCCGGCGGCATGCCCCGTCCGCAGGCTCCTCGTGGTGCCGGCGGCCCCGGTGGCGCGCCCGGCGGCAACCGTCCCAACCCGGGCATGATGCCGCAGCGTCCCGCTGCCGGCCCGCGTCCGGGCGGCGGTCCCGGTGGCGGCGGCCGCGGTCCCGGCGGTGCCGGACGTCCCGGCGGTGCCGGTCGTCCCGGTGGCGGCGGCGGCTTCGCCGGCCGTCCCGGCGGCGGTGGCGGCGGTCGTCCCGGTGGCGGTGGCGGTTTCGCCGGCCGTCCCGGTGGCGGTGGCCCCGGTGGTGGTGGCGGCGGCTTCGGCGGTCGTCCCGGCTTCGGCGGTCGTCCGGGCGGTCCCGGCGGCCGTGGTGGCACGCAGGGTGCGTTCGGCCGTCCCGGCGGTCCGGCGCGCCGTGGCCGCAAGTCGAAGCGGCAGAGGCGCCAGGAGTACGAGGCCATGCAGGCCCCGTCGGTCGGCGGTGTGATGCTGCCTCGCGGCAACGGCGAGACCATTCGCCTGTCGCGCGGTGCCTCGCTCACCGACTTCGCGGAGAAGATCAACGCCAACCCGGCGTCGCTCGTCGCGGTCATGATGAACCTCGGCGAGATGGTCACCGCGACGCAGTCCGTCTCCGACGAGACGCTGCAGCTCCTCGGTGACGAGATGAACTACAGCGTCCAGATCGTCAGCCCGGAGGAGGAGGACCGCGAGCTTCTCGAGTCCTTCGACATCGAGTTCGGCGAGGACGAGGGCGGCGACGAGGCCCTGGTCTCCCGTCCGCCGGTGGTGACCGTCATGGGTCACGTCGACCACGGTAAGACCCGGCTCCTCGACGCCATCCGCAAGACGAACGTCATCGCGGGCGAGGCCGGCGGTATCACCCAGCACATCGGTGCGTACCAGGTCACGACCGAGGTCAACGGCGAGGACCGCGCGATCACCTTCATCGACACCCCGGGTCACGAGGCGTTCACCGCCATGCGTGCCCGTGGTGCGAAGTCCACCGACATCGCGATCCTCGTGGTCGCGGCCAACGACGGTGTGATGCCGCAGACGATCGAGGCGCTGAACCACGCCAAGGCGGCCGACGTGCCGATCGTGGTCGCGGTCAACAAGATCGACGTCGAGGGCGCCGACCCGACCAAGGTGCGCGGCCAGCTCACCGAGTTCGGTCTGGTGGCCGAGGAGTACGGCGGCGAGACCATGTTCGTCGACATCTCCGCCAAGCAGGGTCTGAACATCGACTCCCTGCTGGAGGCCGTGGTCCTCACCGCGGACGCCTCGCTCGACCTGCGGGCCAACCCCGACCAGGACGCGCAGGGCATCGCGATCGAGTCCCACCTCGACCGCGGGCGCGGTGCGGTCTCGACCGTCCTCGTCCAGCGCGGCACGCTGCGCATCGGCGACACGATGGTCGTGGGCGACGCCTACGGCCGCGTGCGGGCCATGCTCGACGACAAGGGCAACAACGTCGAGGAGGCGGCTCCGTCGACTCCGGTCCTGGTCCTGGGTCTCACCAACGTCCCGGGCGCCGGCGACAACTTCCTCGTCGTCGACGAGGACCGCACGGCACGCCAGATCGCCGAGAAGCGCGCGGCGCGCGAGCGCAACGCGGCCTTCGCCAAGCGCACCCGCCGGGTGTCGCTTGAGGACCTCGACAAGGTCCTCAAGGCCGGTCAGATCCAGGAGCTCAACCTCATCATCAAGGGTGACGCTTCCGGTTCCGTCGAGGCGCTCGAGTCGTCCCTGCTCCAGCTCGACGTGGGCGAGGAGGTCGACATCCGCGTGCTGCACCGCGGCGTGGGTGCGGTCACCGAGTCCGACATCGACCTGGCCATGGGCTCGGACGCGATCGTCATCGGCTTCAACGTCCGCGCGGCCGGCCGTGCCGCGCAGATGGCGGAGCGTGAGGGCGTCGACGTCCGGTACTACTCGGTGATCTACCAGGCCATCGAGGAGATCGAGGCGGCCCTCAAGGGCATGCTCAAGCCGGAGTACGAAGAGGTCGAGCTCGGTACGGCGGAGATCCGCGAGGTCTTCCGCTCGTCCAAGCTGGGCAACATCGCCGGTGTCCTCATCCGGTCCGGTGAGGTCAAGCGCAACACCAAGGCCCGCCTCATCCGCGACGGCAAGGTCGTGGCGGAGAACCTCAACATCGAGGGCCTGCGCCGCTTCAAGGACGACGTCACCGAGATCCGCGAAGGCTTCGAGGGCGGTATCAACCTCGGAAACTTCAACGACATCAAGATCGACGACGTCATCGCGACGTACGAGATGCGCGAGAAGCCCCGCGGCTGACGCGCCATCCGACCGGGGCCGGTCGGCGGAAGAATTTCCGTCGATCGGCCCCGGCCGTTGCGTGTACGGTTCTAGATCCCTGCCGGGTGCCGGCAGGCCCTTGAACCCGTACCGGCGGGACATCCGGACATACATGTACGTGGGGACACTGTCCTTCGATCTGCTTCTCGGCGACGTACGGTCGCTGAAGGAGAAGCGTTCCGTGGTCCGCCCGATCGTCGCCGAGCTCCAGCGGAAGTACGCGGTGAGCGCGGCGGAGACCGGCGGACAGGATCTCCACCGGCGGGCCGAGATCGGCCTCGCGGTGGTCTCCGGCGACACCGGGCACATCACGGACGTGCTGGACCGGTGCGAGCGCCTCGTCGCCGCCCGGCCGGAGGTGGAGCTGCTCTCGGTTAGACGCAGGCTCCACAGCGACGAAGACTGAATGAGCACCACGAGCACCACCCAGCAGCACGAGCAGCACCCAGCACGGCAAGCAGTACGCAGCAGCACACAGCAGGAACAGCAGCACACGCAGCACAAGGGAGAAGGACCAGTGGCCGACAATGCGCGGGCGAAGAAACTGGCAGACCTCATCCGGGAGGTGGTCGCCGAGAAGCTTCAGCGCGGCATCAAGGACCCTCGACTCGGGACGCACGTGACCATCACGGACACCCGCGTCACCGGTGACCTGCGGGAGGCCACGGTCTTCTACACGGTCTACGGCGACGACGAGGACCGGGCCAGCGCCGCGGCGGGGCTCCAGAGCGCCAAGGGCATCCTGCGGTCGGCGGTCGGCGCCGCGGCGGGCACCAAGTTCACGCCCACCCTGACGTTCGTCCCCGACGCGCTCCCGGAGAACGCGCGGACCATCGAGGACCTCCTCGACAAGGCGCGGGCCTCCGACGCCAAGGTGCGCGAGGCGTCGTCCGGCGCCGCGTACGCCGGCGAGGCCGACCCGTACCGCAAGCCCGAGGACGAAGCCTCGGAATGACGGACCGCACCCCTGTGCCCGACGGCCTTGTCATCGTCGACAAGCCGTCGGGCTTCACTTCGCACGACGTCGTCGCCAAGATGCGCGGGATCGCCAGGACCCGCCGCGTCGGACACGCGGGGACGCTCGACCCCATGGCCACCGGAGTCCTCGTCCTCGGCGTCGAGCGGGCGACCAAGCTCCTCGGGCATCTGGCGCTCACCGAGAAGGAGTACCTGGGCACGATCCGGCTCGGCCAGAACACCGTCACCGACGACGCGGAGGGCGAGGTCACCTCGTCCGCCGACGCCTCCGGGGTCACCCGGGAGGCCATCGACGCCGGGGTCGCCGCCCTGACCGGCGACATCATGCAGGTGCCGTCGAAGGTCAGCGCCATCAAGATCGACGGCAAGCGGTCGTACGCGCGGGTGCGCGGCGGCGAGGAGTTCGACATCCCGGCCCGGCCGGTGACCGTCTCCTCCTTCCGCGTCTACGACGTACGGGAGGCGGTGACCGACGACGGGCTGCCCGTCGTCGACCTCGTCGTCTCCGTCGTCTGCTCCTCCGGCACCTACATCCGGGCCCTCGCCCGCGATCTGGGGGCCGGGCTCGGGGTGGGCGGGCATCTGACCGCGCTGCGGCGCACCCGCGTCGGCCCCTACGGGCTGGACGCGGCCCGCACCCTGGACCAGCTCCAGGAGGAGCTGACCGTGATGCCGATCGCGCAGGCGGCGGCCGCGGCCTTCCCGCGCTGGGACGTCGACGCACGGCGGGCCAAGCTGCTCGCCAACGGCGTGCGCCTGGACATGCCCGCGTACGACCGCGCGCCGGTGGCGGTCTTCGGGCCCGAGGAGCGCTTCCTGGCGCTCGTCGAGGAGCAGAAGGGCAAGGCGAAGAGCCTGGCGGTCTTCGTCTGAGCTCCTGAGCTCTTGAGCTCTCGCGTGGAACGGGCGGCACCGCCGCCCGTTCCACGACCCCCCTCGGTTTCCCCCACCCACAGGTCTGTCCGCACGACGCCCCCGATTCACCTCATCGTGCAGGCGCTCGGAGTACCAGCGGGGCGCACAGGGGGCGCTTTCCCCCGCCGCGCCCCCTCGGTGATCATCCCCGGCCTACCGTCGGAGCATGGAACGCGGCACCACGGCACAGCTCGTACGGATCTGCGACGCGGCCGGCCGGCCGCTGGGCACCGGCTTCACCGCCGACGGACAGGGCACCGTCGTCACCGGCATCGAGGTGATCGGGGCACTGGAGGCGTCCGGGGGGCCCGGAAGCCGTACGGCGGTGACCGTGCGCGCCGCCGACGGCGAGCGCCCCCGTCCCCTCGCCCCTGGCGGCCTCGTCCTGCTCCCCGCCTCCGGGCTCGCCCTGCTGCGCACCGGCGGGTCCGTGCCGGGGACCCTTCCGCCGCCGCTGCCGGTCTCGGCGCGGGCCGGGATCGAACCGGGCACCTATGTCCGGGTCCGCGCCCACGGCGCCTGGCGCGAGGCCCGGGTCCTCGGGGCCCGGGGCCCCGGCGGCACCATCCTGGACCTGGTGATGGGGGCCGACGCACGGGACGCGCTGCGGATCGGCGGCGAGGCGGGCGGGCCCGTGCTCGACGCCGTCACCGGGGCGGTGCTCGCCGTCCTCGGCCCGCCGCCGTCCGACCCCGACGGCGGCTCGGTGCCGGCGTACCGTCTGCTGCCGCCGGGAGACGCGGCCGGTGCGGGGGCACTGGCCGTGCTGCTGCGGCGCAACGCGGCGTGCGCGCCGGCCCACGGGGCGGACCTGAATCTGGCGGGTGTGGTGGAGCTGACCAGGGCGCTGGGGGCGGTTCCGCCCGGTGGGGGGTGCGGGGGCGCGGCACCGGGCGCACCCGGCCCGGCGCCGGTGACCGTGTCCCCGGCGGTGGCCGCCGGGGGGCCGGCCGCCGCCTGGGCCGAGCCCGTCGAACGCCCCGAGGTGGCGCGGCAGTTGCCCGCGTTCCCGGACCGGCCGCCGGTGGTCCGCGCGCTGGTGGGGGACCCCGGCACCGGCCGCACCACGGAGCTGGCCGCCCTGGCCGCGCGCCGCGCGCAGGACCCCGCCCCGGGCCCCACCCTCTGGCTGCGCGGGGCGGATCTGCGACGCGAGGACGCCTCGGTCGAGGACGCCCTGGCCCGCGCGCTGGGGCGCGCGTCCCGCGTCCGCGCGGCGTCGCGGAGGCGGTCGCTCGGCGGCGGGGCGGGCGCGGGTGCGGGCGTGGGTGCGGGCGCTGCGCGGCCGGAGGTCGTTGCCGCGGGGGGTGGGGCCGGGGCCGGGGCCGCCGGCGGGGCGGCTCGGACCCGTGTTCCGGTGGCCGGTCCGGCGGCGCGCGCGGGTGGCCCGGGGGGTGGTGTCGCGGCGCACGCCGGGGTTCCCGGTGCCGACGCGCCCCCGTCGGCCGAGGCCGAGGTGGTCGGTCCCGGTCGGGCCGCCCGGGTCGCCGAGGCCGCCGGGCGTCCGCTGCTCGTCGTCCTGGACGGGCCCGAGGAGATGCCCCTGACCGGGGAGCGGTTCGCCTCCTGGGCCGCCCGCACCCGCGACTGGCTCACCCGCCACGGTGCCCAGCTGGTGATCGGCTGCGGCCCCGCCCACTGGGAGGAGGCCGCCGCCCTCTACGGCGCGGCCGCCGCACCCGTGCGCATCGGCCTCCTGACGGCCGCGCAGGCGGCCACGGCCCGCGCCCGCCACGGGCTCCCCGACGACGCCCTCGCCGGGCCCGACGCCCGCCACCCGCTCACCCTGCGCCTGCTCGCCGAGGTGCGGGCGGCGCAAGCAGCACACGGCGACGATCCGGGCGGGCCGGTGCCCGACCGGGCCGAGGTGTTCGCGGCCTGGCTGGACCTGGTGGCGCTCCGGGTCGCCGGGCGGGTGGCCGCCGCCGCGCCCGGTCCGGTGCGCGGGACCGCCGTCCGGCGGCTCGCCGCCCGGGCCGCCGGACGGGTCCACGAGCTGGCACGCCACTGCCTCGGCTCGGGCGGGCACATCCCCCGCGAGGCGTTCGAGACCCACTTCCCCTGGCGGGACGGCTGGGCCGCGGCCGTGCTCAGCGAGGGGCTGGTCGTGCCCGCCGGGGGTGGCTACCGCTTCGCCCACGAGGAGTTCGCGGACTGGATCCAGGGCGTCCACCTGGATCTCGACGCGGCGCTGCGCAAGCTGGTCCACCGGGCCCCGGCCGGCCCGCCGGTGCCCCGCCACCGGCACGGGCCGGTGCGCCACGCGCTCCTCCTCACCGAGCGGCGCCACGGGCCCGCCGCCCTCGCCGCGCACCTCGCCGCCCTGGTCCGGTCCCTCACCCCGGCCCCCGGGGACGCGCCGCCCGCGCGCGAGCCGCACGGGGCGTCGGGCGGACCGTACGTGTGCTCGCCGCACGGGCAGCCGCACGGCGAGCACGTACACCAGCCGTACGAGCGGCCCGCGCAGGGGCAGCCGCACGGTGAGCACGTGCGGCAGCCGAACGAGAGTCCGTACGGGACGCGGCACGGCGAGCCCGCGCGCGAGCAGCCGTGCGGGGGGCACGTGCACGGACAGCGCGTGCACGGGCTGTGCGAGCAGTCGTGGGGCGAGTCGTACGGGCAGCCTCCGCACGGGCTTTACGGCCAGCCGTGCGGGGACCACCCGCACGACGAGCCTGCGCCCGATCCCTCCCCGCACCGCTCGTGCGGGCAGCCGCCCGCCGAGCAGGCGAGCCGGCCGCACGGGCCCCAGGGCGAGCCGGCGCACGGGCAGCCGTGCGGGGGGCACGTGCACGGACAGCGCGTGCACGGGCTGTGCGAGCAGTCGTGGGGCGAGTCGTACGGGCAGCCTCCGCACGGGCTTTACGGCCAGCCGTGCGGGAACGACCCGCACGAGGAGCCCGCGCCCGCGCAGCGCGCGCAGCCGCGCGGCGCGCGCGTGCGGCAGGCGCCCGCGCAGCAACCGCACGCGGAGCCGCGCTGGTGGGCCGCGCGGCTGCTCGGGGAGGTGCTGCCCCGGCTGCGCGACGCCGAGCCGTACGCCGCCGTCCTGCGGGCCCTCGCCGCCCGGGTCGCCGCGGACGGCCGGGACCGGGACGCCTTCGGGCCCGCGTTCTGGGCGTCCCTCGTGCTCGGTGACCGGACCCTGCTCGACCTGCTGCGCCGGCTGCTGCCCGCCGACCCCGCCCCCGACGGCACCGCCGGGGCCAACGGGGCGCCGCGCCATCTGGATCTGGCGGCCGAGCGGCTGGCCGCCGACCCCGAAGCGGTCCAGCCCCTGCTGTGCGCCTGGTTCGCCGACGACACCCCCCTCGACACCCCGTTCGCCACCGGCCGGGCCGCCGGGGTGCGGCCCACCGTCGCCGCCGCCGCGCAGGCCCTGCTCTACGCCCGCCGCGACCGCGCCCCCGACTCCCTCGCCGAGGCCCTCCTCGCCACCGAGCACCCGCGCGCCCGCGAACTCCTGGGCGCCCTCGCCGACGACCACCCCTCCGCGTACTGCCGGGCCGTGCACCGCCGGGCCGCCGACCACCGGCCCGAGCGCCGGGCCGTCGCCGCCCTGCACCTGCCCGCCGCCGACGCCCGCGCCGGGGCGGGCGCCGACCGCGCCCTGCTGCGGAGCGCCGCCCGGGCGCTGCTCGCCGACGGCGTCCACGCGCCCGTCGCGCTCGCTCTCCTCGTCCGGGACCCGGCGGGCCGGGACGACCACCTGGACGCGGCCCTCGCCCTGTTCCGGGCCGGCGGGCTGCCGCCCGAGACCTTCACCGACGCCCTGCGCTCCCACCCCGGCCCGGTCCTCGCCGCCTTCCGGAGCCGGCTGCTGGCCCCGGGCGCCGAGGACGGGGGAGTACTCACGGCCGTCCTCGCCGAGGCGACCACCCCGTGCACCGCGCGCCCGGTCGCCGCCCTGATCTGCGAGTACGTCGACCAGCGGCCCGAAGCGGGCGCCCACGCGGCCGCGTACGTCGACATCCGGCTGGAGCGCCCGCCCGTCGACCGGGCCGTCCTCGTCCCCCTCGTCACCCGCCTGATGCGGGCCCGGCCCGTGCGGGTCCGCAGCGCGCTCGCGCCCGTCCTCGCCGCCCCGGGCAGCCCGCTCTCCCGCGCGCTGCGGGCCGAACTCCTCGACGCCCTGCTCGGCTACGAGCAGTACGCGGCCCGGGACCTGGAGGTGCTGGAGGCGGTGCTGCGCACGGCCGCCCTGACCTGCGAGACGCCCGCCCGGCCGGAGACCCGGGAGGTGGTGCACCGCGCCGGGCTCGTCCTGGTCCGCACACCCCTGGGCGCGTCCCGGCTGGATCTGCTGCTCGTGGACCTGGCACACCGGTCGGGCGCCTTCGCCGCAGCGCTCGGAAGGTGGACGGCCGAGGCCCCGGACGCCTGGGACCTGGTCGCCGGACCCCTCACCTGGCGGATGCTCGCCGAGGCCGCCGCCCGGCCCCCGCAGGAGCCGATGCCGGGCGGGGGGTCCGGGCATGGCAGTCTTAGACCTGCGCAGTCGGTCATCACACACACGGGTTCGGGCGAGGAGCGGTCACAGTGCAGCGCTGGCGTGGCTTGGAGGACATCCCCCAGGACTGGGGACGCAGCGTCGTCACCATCGGCTCCTACGACGGGGTGCACCGCGGCCACCAGCTGATCATCGGCCGGGCCGTGGCCAAGGCCCGCGAACTGGGCGTCCCCGCCGTCGTGGTCACCTTCGACCCCCACCCCAGCGAGGTCGTCCGCCCCGGCAGCCACCCGCCGCTGCTCGCCCCGCACCACCGGCGCGCGGAGCTGATGGCGGAGCTGGGCGTGGACGCGGTGCTGGTGCTGCCGTTCACCGTCGAGTTCTCCAAGCTGTCCCCGGCCGACTTCATCGTGAAGGTCCTCGTCGACAAGCTGCACGCCACCCTCGTCGTCGAGGGCCCCAACTTCCGCTTCGGGCACCGGGCGGCGGGTGATGTGGCCTATCTGACCGAGCTGGGCGCCACCTACGACTACGGGGTGAAGGTCGTCGACCTCTATGTGCGCGGGGCGGCGGGCGGCGGGGAGCCGTTCTCGTCCACCCTGACCCGGCGGCTCGTCGCCGAGGGCGATGTGACGGGCGCGGCGGAGATCCTGGGCCGGCCCCACCGGGTCGAGGGGATCGTGGTCCGGGGCGCCCAGCGCGGGCGCGAACTGGGCTACCCCACGGCGAACGTCGAGACCCTGCCGCACACGGCGATCCCCGCCGACGGCGTGTACGCGGGCTGGCTCACGGCGGACGGCGAGCGGATGCCGGCGGCCATCTCCGTCGGCACCAACCCGCAGTTCGACGGGACGGAGCGCACGGTCGAGGCGTACGCGATCGACCGGGTCGGGCTGGACCTGTACGGCATGCACGTCACCGTCGACTTCTTCGCCTATGTGCGCGGGCAGATGAAGTTCGACTCGGTGGACGAACTGCTGGTCGCCATGGCGGCCGACGTCAAGAAGTGCCGTGAGCTGACGGCTTAGAAAGTGTTGGGTAAGCCGTTGATCACTCGTGGTTGAGGTCTTCGGTGAGGCGTCGGGCTGCTTCGGTCTCGATGGGGCCGTGCGGCTCGATGT
>NZ_JBEXXN010000087.1:0-16927 GCF_040630445.1 Streptomyces sp. NPDC005805 | reverse complement strand
GCCGCCTGACACCCGTCGAATACGAGACCGTCATGACCACACCGGACCTCCAGGCCGCGTGACCAAACCTGTCACCCGAACCTGCACCAGACCCAACCTTGGACAGGTCCGGACCCCTATCTCCTCCTCCAACTCCCTGGCAGCGGCCTGTTCGTAGGTCTCGGCGACCTCCACTGCACCGCCAAGCATCCAATTGAAGTGGCTCGGAAATCGCGATGTGCCCTCAGTACGGCGATGCACAAGCGTGCGCCCTTCGGGGTCACGGCACACGATCGTGGCAACGCGGTGCAACCATCCCTCCCGAATCGCGTCGCTCCTGCTCACGACAGTCAGGACCTCATCACGGTCGTCAACCCGTTCAACAAGTTCACTCATGAGCCACAAGATGTCAGATAGCACGAGGACACGGTGAGACTGCGTCGGAACAGCCCAACGCCATGAGGTCCGCAAGGCTGATCCAAAGGACCCACTGTCACCGCTCCGAACGGACCGAGCCCCTTTCAAGCTGGCGGCGTTGATCACGTGTTGGACAGTTCCGCGCAACGAAGAAGCCCTGGTAGACGGGTTCTCGACCAAGATCACCCGCGTCCGCCAGGAGCTTCGCGTGCTTCTCCACCCGTCCTCGATCGACTTGTCCACCCGCACCCTGCGGGTGGTGGCCGGACAGCTGACGGCCAGGCGTGGGGACATCGGGACGCGGTGACGACGGCTTCCCGTGGCACGTCAGGCCCGGCTCGCCCTGGCCCACCTGCGGTGCGGCGACACCTACGCCCGGCTTGCGGCCGGGCTCGGCATCGGGATCGCCACCGTCCACCGCTACATACGTGAAGCCATCGAGGTCCTGGCCGCCCTCGCCCCGGCCCTGGCCGAGGCGATGAAAACCATCCGGACGAAGGCGTTCGTCATCCTCGACGGCACCCTGCTGCCCATCGACCGCATCGCCGCCGACACCCCCTACTACTCCGGGAAACACAAATGCCACGGCATGAACGTCCAAGTCCCCTCAAGGGCGGGCGCCTCCTGCGGAAACTCCGCTGCAGCACCACCGCATCACCGCGATCGTCCAGGCCGTTCTTGTCCTTCACCACGCGTCAGCGTGAGGTTGGAAAAGGCTTACTGATGGTTTCGGCTTCGCCCGCCGTTCGGGCCGCCGATGCGCCGTTCACGCGGTTCCTGCGGAACGGTGCCAGTAATCTCGTTGGCGTTCCAAGTTTTCACCCTTCGCGTATTAACTGACAGCAGCGCGCGTGGACGAGGGTGTGCTTTCTTCGTGGAGCACACCCTGACCACTTTGAGTGCTACCAGCTTGCTGCCCTCGACAATCTCCGTCACCGAGCTCGTGAAGCGCTGTCAAGTGGGACAGAGCGGGCTGTCATGACGTCGGCAGCGATGACGAAGCCGACGATCACTCTTCGGCGACTAGCGCGCCCGCCGGTGGCGGACCCCCGGCGGACCCCATGGTCGGCGGCCCGCCCAAAAACCGGTTGCCCGAGATCACACCGTGGCCTAGCTTCTCGGCTGACCCCGGGTGGTCTGGACCAAACCTTCGGCGACGGCGGTGCGGTGGCGGGCCCCGGTCCGACGACGCCCGAAGGGAACCAATGACGAGGGAACCGATGACCGAGGAACGCCCTCTCCGGGCGTCGGGTGACACCCGGCCGGGCATCTTCTCCCGTCCGTACGCGGCGGCCACGCTGACGTTCGCCACGGTGATGTTCCTGACCGGCTTCGCCGCGCTGGCCGTCGTGCCCACGCTGCCGACGGCGGCCGAGGATCTTGACGGGGTGGCCCTGTTCCCCCTGGTGGCGGGCTGTTTCGTCGCCGCGAGTCTGCTCGGCGGCGTGCTGGGCGGACACTGGGCGGACCGCTCCGGGGCCCGTCGCCCACTGGCGTTCGGCATGGTCCTCTCCGTGGTGACGCTGCTGGTGTCGGCGTCCAGTGTCTCCATCTGGCAGTTGGTGATCGGCCGGTTCGTCGACGGTCTGGCGGCGGGGATGGTCGCGGTGTCCGTGACGACCGCCATCGGGCAGTCGTACCCGGAGTATCTGCGGCCCAGGATGCTCGCGATGATGAGCGCGAGCTGGATCGTCCCGTCGCTGATCGGGCCGCCGATCGCCGGGGTGGTCGCCGAGGCGTGGTCCTGGCGGGTGGTCTTCTACGGGCTGGCCGCGCTGACTGCGCTGCCTGCGATCGCCCTGGTGGCGGTCCTGCGCCGGGCTCCCGCGCAGGCTTCGAGGGACGGCGTGGCTCTGCCCGATGGCCTCCCGCCCGCCGAGCAACGCGCTTCCCGGCCACCGCTGTTGATGGCGGCGATGCTGAGCCTGGGCGCGGCGCTCGGGCAGTACGGGGTCTCCGGGTGGGACACGCGTCATCTGCTGTTCGTCGCCGCCGGCGTCGCGCTCCTCGTGGTGTTCGCGCCCCGGCTGCTGCCTGCCGGCACCTGGCGCAGCGCCCGCGGGCTGCCCACCGCGGTGCTGCTGCGCGGGCTGACGTCGGGGACGTACTTCACGGTCGAGGCGCTGGTCCCGTTGATGCTGATCACTGAGCGGCGGGTGGCCGCGGTGACGGTCGGCGTGGCGTTCACGTCCTCCGCGTTGCTGTGGGCGGGTGCTTCGTGGGTGCAGGGGAAGCTTCTGCAGGACGTCGCCCGGCACCGGCTCGTCACGGCCGGGGCGCTGATCATGGCGGTGTCCGTGGCCTTCGCCGTCGTGGGCAGCTTCGCCGGGGTGTCCCCGCTCCTCGCGATGGCGGCCATGCCGCTGGCGGCGATCGGGATGGGGATGCTCGACCCCTGCGTCACGGTGCTCTCGCTCTCCCACAGTTCACCGGACCGGCTGGGCCACACCACCAGCGCCATGCAGACCAACATGAACCTCGGGCAGGTCGTCGTCCTCGCGTTCGCCACCGCCGTGCTCAACGCCGGTCTGGCGGCCGGGGCGAGCCGGCTCACCGGTTACGCGATCGCCTTCTCGCTCCTGCTCGTACCGACCCTGCTGGTCGCCGTCCTCGCCGTCCGAGCCCGGAAGGACTGAGCCGCGGGGTGCGCTGCTGGATTCGTCCGCCATGCGATCATGAGGGATCGAGCACCCGCGTCTTCGAAGAGGCGCCGGGCACCTTCAGCCGCCTCCACCCGCTCCAGCGACCGAAGTTCGGCGAGCAGCTGACGTGCGCGCGGCCGGGTGACCCCGGACACATCTCCGAGATGTTCTGCCTCGTTCGTAGGCTCGGAGAACGGCTCGGCGGCCTTGAGGATCACGGGGGCGCAGAGCATGGCTCGGTGTCCTCGCTGCCCCGGCTGCAGCCGTCGCCGAGGAGGTGAAGGGCGTTGCATACGCTGCCGACATGTGGCGCCCGTTCATGAGTAGCTCTGCCCCTGGTGTGTTCAACGCAGGATGTTGACGGGTGCCGCACGGCCTCCGTCCGCGCGGACCAGGGCGTACCCGCCGGAGCGGAGGATCCACAGGTCGACGAATCCAGCCGGGGAGGGGACAGCGGTTGGCATGCGTACAACAATGCGCTCCTGGCCCACCTGCTCGTTCAAGATCCCGGGCGCCGAGACGAAGCGGTGCAGCGGATCGCGGACGCGTGGGCGGAGACCGAACGAACCTGGCTGGCGAACCTGGTCCCGATCGTGCGCAACCTCTATTCGGAGGTCCTTCTTCTGGCCGCGGAGAACAGCGCGCCAGTTCTGGAACAGGCAGACCGCCTCGCAACGGCCACCAGCGTCGAGACCCGGTCGAGCGGCATGATCCGCAGCGAGATCGCCGCTCACTCCCTCCGCAGCCGGATCCTGTTGCGCCAAGGGGACATTGAGGGAGCCGTGGAGCACGCGGGTATCGCGGTGGGCATCCTGGACGAGGTCGGAGACATGCCCGCACTGCGCAGCGAGGAAGTCCTGTACCACTCAGCCGTCGCCCTGGCGGCCGCCGGAACCGCCGAAGAAGCCAGGGCACTGCTGGAACGGGCTCGCCAGGCGGTGGGCCGGAAGGCGGATCGCCTGACGGACGCGGCGCAGCGGGAGCGCTTTCTCTCGGACGTTACCCTGAACAGGTGGATCACCGAGGGCACGGACGTCGAGTGCTGATGAGCCGCTGCCGGAGCGTCGGCGCGAAGGCAGGTAGTGAGCGGGAGTCGCCGTGCTGACGATCACCAAGGAGTTCCACTTCTCGGCCAGCCACGTCCTGGAACGACTGCCCAGCTGGCATCCCTGCGCGCGCATGCACGGGCACAACTACATTGTCGTCCTCGAGCTTTCCGCGCGGCGCGAGGACCTTTCGGAAGTGGGATTCGTTCGCGACTACCGCGAGCTGGATGCGTTCAAGAAATGGATGGATGACACCCTCGATCACCGTCACTTGAATGAGGCGATGGGGGGGGGGTGTCTCCCCAACTGCCGAGAATCTGGCGTTGTGGATCTTTGATATTTGGATTGAGTGGTTCCCGGAGCTCACGGCTGTGAGGATTTCGGAAACGCCGAAAACCTGGGCCGAATACCGTCCACGGGCTCCGGAGTCCGGAGGCCATTGAGGCGTACTCTTCCTGGCCCTGTCCCTCGGGGCTCGCCGGTTCCGAGGCGGGCGGACTCGGCCGCGGCCTCGACGGACCGGCCGATGAGTGCTTCGACCGCATGAGTGCCCGCGTCTTGGCGGGCGACGGGGCCCGACACGTGCGGCCGAGAGCCTGTCGACCCAGGTGTGGGGTACCGCCCGGCAGGTTCAGGCGCTGTGCGTGTGCCAGGTCGCGCTGTCGCCGACCGTGACCGTCACGACATCGCCCGCTACGGCCGACGGAGCCCCCAGGACACGTGCCGGCACGGCGCCCTCGATGCCCGGGACCGAGATCCTCACCGTGCTGTGGTGTCCGTGGAACTCGACCGACTCGACGGTCGCCGCCGTGCCGGGTGCGCCGTTGCCGTCGGGCGACAGCGAGATCTGCTCCGGGCGGACGATGGCGACGCCCGTTCCGGCGCCGGTGCCGTGCAGGCGCACGTTGCCCAGCGGGGTCTTGGCCGTCGAACCGTGCGCTGTGCCCGGCAGTTGGACGGCGTCGCCGACGAAGGCCGCCGTCCACGGATCCGCCGGTGTGCGGTACACCTCCCGGGGTGCCCCGCACTGCACCACACGCCCGTTCCGCATGACGGCGACCAGGTCCGCGCTGGAGAGCGCCTCCTCCTGGTCGTGGGTCACGAGGACCCCCGTGGCGCCGGCTGCGTCCAGGGCGGCCCGGACGTCGTCCCGGATACCTGCCCGCAGGCCATGGTCCAGAGCATTGAACGGTTCGTCGAGGAGCACGATCGCCGGGCTCGGGGCGAGAGCCCGTGCCAGGGAGACACGCTGCTGCTGCCCGCCCGAGAGCTCGTGGGGCATCCGGTTGCCGTACCCGGGCAGACCGACGAGTTCGAGCAACTCGTCGACTCGCTTGCGCCGCGAGACGGACGCCACGCCCGTCAGCCCGAAGGCGATGTTGCGTGCCACTGTCAAATGAGGGAAGAGCGCGCCTTCTTGAGGGACGATGCCGACGCGCCGCTTCTCGGGAGCTACGTGCACGCCCGGACCGGTCACCGTCCGGGCACGGATGTCGACGGTGCCCGCGTCGGGGCGCAGAAAGCCGGCCACGATGCGCAGCATGGTCGTCTTGCCGCAGCCGGACGGTCCCAGGACGGCGAGCAGGCACCCGCCGGGCACGGTCAGGTCGAGCCCGTCGATCACGGGCCCTTTCGAGTCGTAGGACGCGGTCAGCCCCGCGATGCGCAGATCGGTCATGTGCGGTGCCTTCCGAGCAGGTAGGAGGGAACGGCGGCGATGGCGATGAGCACTGCGGCGTAGGGCGCGGCAGCCGCGTAGGAAGCGGTCGCGGTCTCGGTCCACAGCCGTGTCGCGAGCGTGTCCATACCCGTGGGGCGGAGCAGCAGAGTCGCCGGCAGTTCCTTCATACAGACGACGAACGTGAGAGCGGCGCCCGCCGCGATCCCTGGTGCGGCGAGCGGCACCGTCACCCGGCGCAGCGCCCCCAACGGGCCGCAGCCCAGCGAGCGCGCGACGTCCTCGAGCACAGGCGGTGCCTGGAGCACCGCCGCGCGGGTGGCTGCCACCGCCACGGGCAGGAAGAGGACGACGTATGCCGCCACCAGCAGCGGCAGTTCCTGGTAGAGCGGGTAGACGTAGCGCACCGAGATGAAGACCATGGCCAGGGCGACCGTGATCCCGGGGACGGCGTGGCCTGCGTAGGCGGCCTGTTCCAGCAGGCGGGCACTGCGGGTGCGGTATCGGGCCGCGAGAACGCCGACCGGCAGCGCGAGCACCGCGGTTGCCAGTGCTCCCAAGGTGGCGACCAGGAGTGTGTTGCCGGTCGTCTCGGTGAGGAAGCCCGGGTCCCAGGTCCGTGAATTGCCCACCGTCAGCCAGTAGGCGAGGGTGCCGACGGGGAAGGCAACTCCGACGGCGGCGACCGCGGCGCACCACGCGAGTGCCGGCCACCGCCATGTGCCGAGAGGGACGAGGCGGACTGTGCGGGAGGCGCCGCTTCCGGTACGGAAGTGCACCGCCCGGCCGCGAGTGCGGGACTCGGCCGCGACGACGGCCACGGTGATCACCACCAGCACGATGCTGAGGGCCGCTGCCGGAGTCCGGTCGAAACTCGCCTTGTACGAGGTGTGGATGGCCCGGGTGAACGTCTCGTAGCGCATGATCGAGACGGCTCCGAAGTCGGACAGCACGTAGAGCGCGACGAGCAGGGAACCGCCGGCGGCAGCGGGGCGCAGTTGGGGCAGGGTGACCCGCCGGAACGTGGCCACGGGACCGTGTCCCAGCGAGCGTGCGGCTTCCTCCTGGGCGGGATCCATCCGGCGCAGAGCCATGGTCACCGGCAGGTACACGTACGGATAGCTGACCAGAGTGAGGACCATTGCCGCGCCGGGGAAGCCTGCCAGTCCGTCGGCGGCGGAGATCCAGGCGAAACCCGCGACATAGCTCGGGACCGCGAGCGGCAGCGTGGCCAGCACCGACCAGAGTCGTGCACCGGGCAGTGCCGTCCGGGCCGTCAGCCAGGCCAGCGAGATGCCGGTCACGAGGCTGGCGAACACGACCACGGCGGCCAGGCCGAGACTCCGCGCCAGCAGAGCCGCGACGCGGTCGCCCGTGATGACGTCCCATGCAAAGGCGGGGCCCCGCTCCAGGGCCCGCACGCCGAGATAGAGGAGCGGGAGCAGTGAGATCGCCGCGGCGACGGACGCGGCCACGACGAGGGGCAACGAAGGGCGTTGCCGCCGGGAGACCCGCCGACGGGCCCACCTGCCGCGTGTGGACGGCGTGGCGGCGCCGTCCACACGGGAGGGAGAGTGCGTGAGCAGAACCCGGCGCCTGGGCGCCCGGGAACCGGGTGCTTTCACCTCTGTCAGACCATCCCGGCTTCCTGGAGCATCTCCAGGGTCACGTCGAGGGACTCGAGCTTGCTCAAGTCGACCTCGGGGGTGCCGATCGATTCGAGCGCCGGCAGCTCGTCCTTGCTGGACACCCCTGCGGCGAGCGGGTACTCGTGCGTCTCGTCGGCGAAGTACTTCTGCGCCTGCTCCGACAGCAGGAAGTCCACGGCCTTCTGCGCGGTGGCGCTCGCGTCGGAACCCTTGAGGAGACCGACTCCGGCGACGTTCACGAGGGCGCCCGGGTCACCCTTGGTGGGGAAGCTCAGCTTGGCCTTGAGCTTGTCCTCGCCGACCTCGGCGGCCTTCTCGTACCAGTAGTAGTGGTTGATGAGGCCCAGCTCGGCCTTGCCGGAGTCGACGGCGTCGAGGACCGCGCCGTTCTTCTCGAAGACCTGGGGCTCGTTGGCCTTGAAGTCCTTGAGCCAGGCACGCGTGGCGTCGTCGCCCTTCATGACGCGCATTCCGGTGACGAAGGCCTGGAACGAGGCGTTCGTCGGGGCGTAGCCGACCTTGCCCTTCCACTCCGGCTCGGTCAGGTCGTTCACGGACGTCGGGGCCGTCTTGACCTTGTCGCCGTTGTACGCGATGACGCGTGCACGGCCCGAGACGCCGACCCAGGTCCCGTCCTCCGCGTGGAACGCCTCGTCCACCGCGTCGAGGGACCTCTGGGGAAGCTTCGCCAGGTTGCCGCTCTTGCCGAGCGCGCCCAGGGCGCCGGCGTCCTGCGAGAAGAACAGGTCGGCCTTGGTCTTGTCGCCCTCTTCGAGGAGTTGGGCGGCCAGCTCGGCGCTGTCACCGTAGCGGACCTCGACCTTGGCCCCCGTGGCCTTCTCCAGGTCCTTGAGGAGCGGCGCGATGAGCTCTTCGCTCCGGCCGGAGTACACGACGAGGGTGGAGTCCTCCGCCGCGGGCTTCTTGGCGGAGTTCTTCTCCTTGCTCTCCGACTCGCCGCCGCACGCGGCGAGGAACGGCAGAGCGAGGGCGGTGACGGCGAGAACACCGACGCGGCTGGGTCTGGACCATGACATGGTAAAGCCTTTCCCACGAACAGGTAAGTTGGCTAAGGGTAGCCTAAGTTCTGGCGAAAAAGGTCGGGGGCTCCCGGGGTGATGTGTTGATGTGTGCGGCATTTACGCTCACTTGATCGGACTCGGAGTAGCGGGTGTGGTTCGTAAAGTGAGCGCGATGGCTGAAAAGCATCCCCCCGCGGCGGCCGGTGGTTGATGAACTCGTGGGCCCGGCCGGGGTGAGGGCTGTCCTGACGGAGGTTGGCGGACGCGAATAGGGACAACCAGGAGCGTCAGGTGCGGCTGAGCTTCCTGGGCTGATCGAGATCGTTCAGGGCGTTGCCGGCGATTCTCCGTACCCTGCGTGCGCGAAACGGAGTGATCTCGCGCGGTACGGACCTGAACGCGATCGAACGGCCTTACAGCGGGTGCGGTAAGTGCCCGGCCACCTCGTCGCCGGAGCGGTAGCGGGACGATGTCCTGACTGCCTCAGGAGCGAGGCGGCGCGACTGGAACGGGACGGTGAGCTGTCCGCGGCAGATCACCTCGCCGTCATGTACGGCAAGCCGGCCAGGGCCACAGCCTGCTCCTTGGTCTCCGCAGCCGTCGATACCTGCACGCATTCAGTCATGATCAGGAGCGTATCGACCAGTCTGTACGGCCGCTGGGGTGCGTCAACCTGGCTTCGGAGGCGCAGCGTCAGCGGCTGCTCTTGTCCGGGCCGGGGCCCGCTTCGAACGTGGCCACCTCGTCGAACGCCCCGGGACCCTGGTGGTGTGAACAGCCTTGGCCGATGCGCAGAAGGCGGGAGGGTCTCAGGCACGCGAGCGCCGTATGTGCAGGTGGCCATCGCGGGGGAAGGAAGGCGGTGCCGCGGGCAGGACGCTGTCAAAGCCGTACCGGCTCTTCTGCGCAACCCGGCACGATGCCAGGTTGTCCACCTGGTGCAGGAGTTCGAGACGCTCCAGGCCGTGGCCTTCGAAGGCGTCGAAGGCCCAGCCGGTGAGTGCCTCCAGAGCGCGGGGGGCCACTCCCAGCCCGCGAGCGTGCGCTGCGGTCCAGTAGCCCACCTCGGCCGCCGGTTTGCCGTAGGCGACGTCCTTGAGGACCACGTTGCCCACCAACTGTTCGCGAACCGAACCGGGTTGTGCCTCAAGGACGGCGAGCCGAACCGGTCTCCCGCTGCCCAGCCCCGCTGCTGGGTCTGCACCCACCGTGCCCCGTCGGCATCGTTGTCCACGGCAGGGCTCGCCCACTGGCGCAGTGCGGGATCCCGGCTCACCTCGACCAATGCGGCAACGTCCTCCATACGCCAGGGGCGAAGAACGAGAGCGGGAGAGGCCGATGTCGCGGCCACCTGAAGTACGACGGGAGCCTTCATGAACCCATCGTGTACGGCGGTGTTCCCGGCCGACGCCGGCCGCGTCCGGCCCGCGCCGCCTTGCGACCGCGCCGTCATCGCTGTGTCCGGGCGCGGTCCGGAGCCGATTTCCGCCGTGGGAGTCCGGCCGATGCGCGGGCCCGTCGTGGGGCACGGTGCGATGCGGTCCGGATCGGCACCCTAGAATCCCTGCGGCTCTGTGAAATCAGCGGGCGGGGTGCCCGGGAGGGGGAGTGGCTTGTGTGGCCACGAGTGGACGGCATGCGTGCGTTGGAACTGGGCACGCGCGGCGAGTTGCGGGAGCGTCTCAACGCTCTCGTCCTGGCCGGGGTCAAGACGGCGACGACCGGACTGCTCGCGGAGTACGCCGAGGAGACGGAAGGTCTCGAGTTCGTGGGCGAGCGCCTCGCGCTGCTCGGCAACGACGGGGACCGTGTCGCCACGATCGAGATCAGCGGCGTGGAACTCACCGACTTCGCCGGTGTCACGTGGGAGCACGCCGCGGCCGAGGGCGAAGGCGACCGTTCACTGGAGGAGTGGCGGGCCGGGCACAGTCTCTTCTGGGAATCCATCGGCACGCCCGTGGACGAGAAGACACCGCTGGTGTGCCTGCGCTTCCGGCTCGTGACGGGCGCTTGACGAGGTACCGCCGGGCCTGCGGCGGACACCTTCTCAGTGGATGAACACTGATGGACACCTGCGAGGTGTCCGCGCACGGGATGGCTCCGGTGTGCGGCGCTCGGTGGTCGATGAGCTCGTGGGCCCGGCTACGCCGAGGGTTGTCCTGGCGGAGGTGCGCCGGCCCCGGACCTGCTCGGTTGTGCCACGCCCCTTCCAGGGAGCCCGAGTGAACCGTGTCCGCATCACTCCTGAGTACCCCTTGCTCTGGAAGGCGGGGCCGCCCTCCGCTTCGATGCCGTTCAGCGGGCGCGCGGCCCTGGATGTTGTTCGCGCCCCGGCATTGGGCACGAGAAAGGACCGGAACGTGGCAGCAGGCACGAAGTGGAAGAAGGCCGGGCGCGCCATCGCCGCGGCGGCGATGGCCGCGGCGTCGGTGGCGACCGTGGGCAGCGGGGTGTCCGTCGCGGCGGAGCCGGGCAGCTACGTCGTCCAGGTGGAGTGGCTGGAGTACCGGCCGCACAGCCTCAGCGACTGCTCCGTTCAGACCAAGCCGCTGTGGTGCCGGCAGGCGGAGTCGTACGGATCGCTGGCGGTGCAGAGCAAGTCTCCCAGTGGTCAGCTTTCCACGGGTGAGGTCCGCAACTTCGGCGGCATCTGGGGGGAGGTGCCGATGACGTGCTCCACCGCCGGCGCCCCCTGGGGGTGGTACCCGGGCGACTCCACCGGAGGCCCTCACTGCCCCCAGCAGGTGACCGCGGGCGAGCGGTACTCCTTCAAGGACGCCGCCATGTGCGCCTCCTCGACCTACGCCAACTGCCGGACGACGTGGATGAAGAACGCGAACCGCGTCAACATCACGGTCCGGCCGGGTGACCAGATCCGTCTCGCCGTGCACATCCGTGACTGGGACAGGTCGGGGCCGGACGACGACATCTGCCGCACCAACACCTGGGTCGGCGGCTTGGACCGCAACGCCCTGGAGGGGCTGGACCGCAACTCCTCGCTGTCGATGCCCGCGAACGGTGACGGCGGGTGCAACGTGACCTACCGCATCCGGACCGTCGGCGCGTTCTGAGCGAGTCGACGGACCCACCGGCGGCGGGCCGTGCACCGGGATTCCCGGTGCACGGCCCGCCGCCCGGTCGTGTGAGGGGTGGGGCTCATGCCCGGAGCGGCCCCGCGCCGGCCCGGGCCAGATGCGCTTCCGCCACGCCGAGGGCCGCCGCCATGATGCTGATCTGCGGGTTGACCTCCGGACAGCTCGGCAGCACCGAGGCGTCGGCGACGAGGACGCCCTCGACACCGCGCAGGCGGCCCTCCCCGTCGCACGGCGAGGTGCGCGGGTCGGAGCCCGCCGCGAGGGTGCCGACCGGATGGAAGGCCGACAGGTGCAGCGCGTGCGCCGGCACCCGGGCGAGGGCCGCGTCGAGCCCGGCCTCGTCCCGGACCCGGGGCGCGGCGGGCACCCCGGTCAGCACCTCCTCCGCCCCGGCAGCCAGCAGCATCCGCCCCATGGCGCCCAGGGCGCGCACCAGGCGGGCGGTGTCGCGTGGGGCAAGGGTGTAGCGGACCAGCGGCCGGTTCCGGCCGTGCACCCGCCCCGACGGCAGGTCGGCCACCATCGCGCCCAGCGTCGCCAGCCGGTTCGCGTCTTCCAGCTCCCGGCGGAGTTCCGCCCCCAGACCCGGCAGGACGAAGGAACTCATGCCGGGTGGCGGGGCGGTGGCCTCGATCAGCACCCCCTCGCCGCGCAGTTCGTCCACGCCGACGCTCTGGAGCACGCCCCGCCCGTCGCCCACCGGTGCGGCGAAGCGCCCGGCCACGCTGACAGCCGGATGCACCGTCAGGTTGGCGCCCGTCCGGGGATGCCCGCCCAGCCCGGAGCGGCGCAGCAGCGGCGGACTGTGCAGCGCTCCCGCCGCGACGACGACCAGGGGCGCGAGGATCTCGAAACGGCTGCCGTCCGGGCGGCGCACCGACACCCCCGCCGCCCGGGGCCCGCCCGGCCGGTCGGGGTCGACCAGGACGCGGTCCGCCCGGGCCCCGGCCACGATGCGCGCGCCCGCCGCGCACGCCCCGGGCAGGACGGAGAGCTGCATGCTCTGCTTCGCGCCCGTGGGGCACCCCACCACGCACTCGCACGACCCCCGGCAGCCGGGGGCGTTGCGCCGCAGCGGCCCTGCCGCCCACCCCAGCCGGGTGGCCCCCGCCAGAGCGACCCGGCCGTTGGCCCCGAGGACGTCCAGCGGCTGGCGGGCGACACCGACGAATTCCTCCACGCGGTCCAGGAGTTCGCCGAACCGACCCGCCGGGGCGAAGCCGTGGTGGGCCTCCCAGCGCCGACGCACCGGGTCCGGAGTGCGGTAGCAGGTACCCGAGTTGACGACCGTCGTCCCGCCGACGGCCCGTCCGGTGGGCAGCAGCAGCGGCGGTGTGCCCAGCGCGAACCCCGCCCCGCCGTCCCGGTACAGGGCGGCGAAGCGCTCCAGCGGCGGCCGGCCCGCGAACCAGTCCGTGGTCCGGTGCTCGCCTTCCTCCAGGACGACGACGCGCAGGCCCGCCTCCGCCAGTGCCCGGGCCGCGACCGCACCGCCCGCGCCGGAGCCGATCACCACGGCGTCCGCAGTCCGCCGGTCCGGCCAGGCGTACGAGGGGGTGCAGTCCAGTGGCGGGTCCGGGCGGGCCTGGGCGCCGGCCCGGGTGTCGGGAGACCCGGACGCCGCACCGGCGGTCAGCCCGGCCGAGGCGAGCATCCGCTCGGTCCCCGCCGCCAGCAGCACGGGCATCTTCACCGCGTCCAGCACCGGCCGGAACGGGCCCCGCTCCGGGATCGCGCGCAGCACCTCCTCCCGCTCGACGGGTGTCAGCCGCGCCAGGGGCCGCCCGGTGCGGGCCCGGGCGAAGAGGTCCACGGCCGTGGCCACCGCGGCGAGACCGCACCGGGCGTGCCGGGGCATCGCGCCGGCCAGCGCGTCGAGCCGGCCCGGCACCGCGGAGGCCCATCCGGCGTGTCCGTCGTCCGCGATCAGTGCCGAGACCAGCGGCCCCAGGGTCATCGGGTGCCCACCTCCGCGTGCCCGGTGCCCGTCAGCGACCACTCGGACTCGGGGCGCCAGCGTCCCCACCACCGTTCGGTGCGCACCCGCACGTCCGCCCGTTCGGAGTTGCGGCAGACGGCCCGTGCCCCGTCCGGGTCCGTGTACTCCAGGGCCACGGTGCTCTCCGCCGGCTGGGTCACCGTGACCTCGATGCGACGCAGTCCCGAACGCCCGGTCACCGTCCAGCGCGGCAGCCCGATGTCCGACCGGAACCGGGCCCAGCCGAGCCAGCCAACCGCCGAACGCTCCGCCCTGCGGGGCCAGTCACCGTCAGGGGTGCGCAGCCGCAGGAACACCAGGGGAGGAAGGCGGCGCAGAACGGGCCTGCGGGACACGGCCGTCACGATCTCCAGGACGGCGACGTCGTCCAGTTCCGCGTGCAGCCAGGCCCACCGCTCGGCGTTGCCGTGTCCGTAGATCCGCGCGGAGGCCCCGGGCGCGCCGTCGAGGACGAGCGCGGTCGCGTCGCCGTCGGCGAGAGTGCCGTCGTACACCGACCGGGCCGCGGGGAGCATCTGGGCGGCCGGGAGCAGTCCCGTGCGCCAGGCCCAGCGGGGGAAGGTGAACAGAGCCTCGCCCCGGGGCCGTTCGGTGAGGTCCCAGGTCCAGGTCCCGGCCCGCCCCGTGAGGTGGCGGGGCGGCGGGGCGCCCTTCACCGGGTGGGGGGCGGGGTCCGGGCCGTAACGGGCGTGCCGCACGGGGCCGTCCGGTGGGAAGACGGACACCCAGCCGTGGGTGTGGGCCTTCGATCCGTCGAGCGGGGCGACCAGTTCGTGGTGGATCCACACGCCCGTGCCGGTACGCGGGTCGGTGAGCGTGGTGTACCAGACCTCGGTCCGGCCCGGCTCGCCGCGCCACCGGGGTCGCGCGTGCACGGACCCGCGCCCCTCGTCCGCGTCCGGACGCGCGCCGTCGTGGGGGTGCTCGCGCCGGGGGAAGCGGAACGAGAGGAGGAACGCCGGGAGCGTGGCCAGGCGGAACCGCAGGGTTCCGGTGCCGGTGCGGCCGTCGTCGCCGTGCGCGCTGAAGGGGAGTTCGGTCAGGGACCCGACCGGGCGCAGCGGGCGCACGCTCTTCCAGCCGTCCAGCTCGAACCCGTTCTCTCCCTTCCCGGCACCCGCGGGCCCGGCGTCGCAGCGCAGGGTGTAACGGATGCGACGGCGCGCCAGCGGGGAGATCTCCATGCTGCCGGAGACCGTGTAGCGGGTGCCGTCGCCAGCCAGACGGGCGATGCCCGTGACGGCGGCCGTGCCCGACCCGGTGAGGCGCAGGACGTGGTCGGCCTCGACCCGCAGCGCCAGCCGCAGCGGCCGGGGTACCGACTCGTCGCCGAAACGCAGGCTGCCCGTGAGGGTCTCGTGGAAGACCGTGCCCCGGCGGCTCACCGCGGGTGTCCGCTCGTCGGCGTGAGCGGGCCCGGACGGGGGACGGCTCGGAGTGTGCGCGGTGACGGGATCAACGCCTACCTCCCTGAGGTGTGGTCCAGTGGCTGAGCCACTCAATCAACGGGCGCGACGGCAGTCAATGACCCTGCCATCGGCAGGAGTTGCGTCGGGCACCGAGCGTCGAGGCGTGAGCAGCGCCTACTCAACTTGCCTCCAGAGGCACGGCAACCGGCACACACGTGTGCGCCCCGGCGGTAGCTTCGGCCGCCGGAGCCGCCCCGGAGACGGGTGCGCGGCACGCACCCCCGACGGCTTCCCGCTCGACCACCCCCCGAAAGAAGCACTGGAGAAAGCATGCCCACGAACCGCACCGTCCGTGGAGGCGCGCCCCGATCGCGCGCCGTGCTCGGGGCCGCCGTCGCCGTCGTCGCCCTGGTCACCGGATGCGAGGACAACGGCTCCACGGGCGCGGCATCCGCGCCGCGGCCGGCGCCCCCGGCCGCGCCCGCCCTGCCGGCCCCGGAGACCGCTGCTGGCACGGTGGAGGAGAACGCGGCCGAGGAGAGCGTCGCACCACGCGGTCCGTCCTCGCCGCCCGCCCGCCCCGCGGACCCCGCCGCGCCACCCGCCCTGAGCGACCGGCCCCGCCCGGAACGCGAGCCCGCCCCGCAACCGGAGCCGGCGGCCGGGCAGGCACAGGGCTGCCCGACGGCACCCGCGAACAGCTTCTGGCGCGCACGCGTCGACCGGCTGCCCGTGCACGTGTCCTCGGGCCGCTATGTGGCGTCGATCGGAGCGGACCGCCCGCTCCACCCCGACTTCGGCTCGGGACTCATCGACGGGAAGCCGTTCGGCATACCCATCACCCGCACGACGACCTCCGTGCCCGAGGCGAAGCTCAGCTTCGACTACGCCGGGGAGAGCGAGCCTCGCGGCTACCGCATCCCGTCGAACGCCCGGATCGAGGGCGGGCCCGGCAGTGACGGGGACCGGCACGTCATCGTCTGGGACAAGGCGCGCTGCGCGGCCTACGAACTGTACGATGCCCGGCCCAAGGGCGGCGGCGCCTGGCACGCCGGCTCGGGCGCCGTCTTCGACCTGCGTTCCAACAAGTTGCGCCCGGACGGCTGGACCTCGGCCGACGCCGCAGGCCTCGCCATCCTGCCCGGTCTCGTGCGCCAGGAGGAGGCGGCCAAGGGGCGCATCGACCACGCCATTCGGATCACCGTGCCGCGCTCGGACCGCTCCTATGTCTGGCCCGCCCGGCACCAGGCGGGCGGTGCGGCCGACCGCTCCCTCCCGCCGATGGGCCTGCGCCTGCGGCTCAAGTCGTCGGTGGACACCTCCAAGCTGTCGCCGCAGGCCCGGGTGGTCGCCGAGGCGCTGAAGAAGTACGGCGCGATCGTCGCCGACAACGGCTCGCCGTGGTACATCACGGGAGAGCAGCACGAGGGCTGGAACAACTCGGACCTGCGGGGCCTCAAGGGCATCAAGGGCAGCGACTTCGAGGCCGTGGACACGTCCTCCCTGATGACCGACCGGGACTCCGGCGCGGTGTCCTGACCGGGCCAGGAACCCCGAGGACGAGGGCCAGGGGCTGGCCATCCGCGTGGTCGGCCCGCCCCGGTGGGCGGTGGGCCGGACACGACCTAGCTGTATTGCCCCGCAGGGTTGTTGTTGGCGCGGCTGATCGGTGGCTGGCCTCCGAGTGCGGTGTGGCAGCGGTGGTAGTTGTACTGGTGTGGAGGAACGGTTCGAGGGCTTCGACGCGTTCGGTGTTAGAGGTGTAGGGCCGGAGGTAGGCTCACTCGTCGAGCAGGGTGCGGTTGAAGCGTTCGACCTTGCCGTCGGTCTGTGGTCGGTGGGGCCGGGTCAGCTTTCCCGTGGCGCAGAGGTGGGCCGGGGCGGTCGAGCCAGGCCAGGCGGTTCAGCCGGTGGCGGTACAGGATGCGGTGCACGGTCGAGACCGGCAGGCCCAGGATCGGGCCGATCCGGGCGGGCCCGAGCTTGCGGCT
>NZ_JBEXXN010000086.1:0-17791 GCF_040630445.1 Streptomyces sp. NPDC005805 | reverse complement strand
GCGGATCCCTCACACCAGAGCCCCAATACGGAATCGAACCGTAGACCTTCTCCTTACCATGGAGACGCTCTACCGACTGAGCTATTGGGGCGAGCTCCGGGTCAACGGGGTCGCCTGGACGCTGGCCCTGGACCACCGGACCACCCTCCTCGACGCCCTGCGCGAGCGGCTGTCGGTGACCGGCCCCAAGAAGGGCTGCGACCACGGCCAGTGCGGCTCCTGCACGGTCCTCGTCGACGGCCGCCGGCTGCTCGCCTGCCTGCTGCCCGCGGTGGCGTACGACGGGGCGCGGATCACGACCGTCGAGGGGCTGGCGCAGAGCGGACGGCACCACCCCCTCCAGGAGGCGTTCACCGCCCGGGACGCGTTCCAGTGCGGCTACTGCACCCCGGGCCAGCTCTGCTCCGCCGTCGGCATGATCGCCGAGGCGGCGGCCGGGCACCCCTCCCTCGTCACCGAGGACGGCGCGGCGGACGACACGGCGGGCGGCATCCGGCCGGTGGCGCTGACGGCGGCCGAGATCCGGGAGCGGATGAGCGGCAACCTCTGCCGCTGCGGCGCGTACACCCACATCGTGGCGGCGATCGAGGACGTGGCCGGATGAGGCCCTTCGGCTATGTGCGGGCCGGGAGCACCGCGGAGGCGCTGGCCGCGTACGCGGCGGGGCCCCGGGCGCAGTTCCTCGCCGGGGGGACCAATCTGGTCGACCTGATGAAGCTGGGCGCCGCCTCCCCCGGTGTGCTCGTCGACATCGGGCGGCTGCCGCTGGACGGCGTCGAGGAGACCCCGGAGGGCGGGCTGCTCGTCGGGGCGACGGTCCGCAACAGCGACCTCGCCGCGCATCCCCTGGTGCGGTCCCGCTACCGGGTGCTCTCCCGGGCCCTGCTGTCCGGTGCCTCGGGGCAGCTGCGGAACGCGGCGACCACCGGCGGGAACCTCCTCCAGCGCACCCGCTGCCTGTACTTCCAGGACGTCACCAAGCCGTGCAACAAACGGGTCCCCGGCAGCGGCTGCCCGGCCCGGGAGGGCGTGCACCGGGATCTGGCGGTCCTCGGGCACTCGCCGGCCTGCGTGGCCACGCACCCCTCCGACATGGCGGTCGCGCTCGCCGCCCTGGACGCCACCGTGCGCCTGGAGAGCGCGGCCGGGACGCGTACCCTCCCGGCGACCGCCTTCCACCGGCTGCCGGGCGACCGGCCGGAGGCGGACACCGAGCTGCGGGCGGGCGAACTGATCACCGCGGTGGAGCTGCCCCCGCCGGTGCCGGGCGCGCGTTCCGCGTACCGCAAGGTCCGGGACCGGGCCTCGTACGCCTTCGCGCTGGTGTCGGTGGCCGCGTCGCTGGCCGTCGAGGACGGGCGGGTCCGGCACGCGGCGCTGGCGTTCGGGGGTCTGGCGCACCGGCCGTGGCGGGCGTGGACGGCGGAGGAGCGGCTGCTGGGGGCGCCCGCCGAGCCGGAGACGTTCGCCCGGGCGGCGGAGGCCGAGCTGGACGCGGCCGAGCCGCTGCGGGACAACGCGTTCAAGGTGCGCCTCGCCGGGGATCTGGCCGTGCGGGTGCTCACGGATCTCGCGGCGGGGGCCCGGTGAGCGCGCCGGGGGACGGCGGGGCCGGGCAGGAGTCCGGGGGCGGCGCGGTACGGCAGGAGGCGGCGGCGAAGGTGACCGGCCGGGCCCGGTACGCGGCGGAGTACCGGCCGCCGGACCGGCTGCACGCCTGGCCGGTGCCCGCGACGGTCGCCCGGGGCCGGGTCACCGGGATCGACACGTCCGCCGCCCTGGCCCTGCCCGGTGTCCTCGCGGTGCTCACCCAGGAGAACGCGCCCCGGCTGGAGCCGCCCGACGACGCCACGCTGGCGGTCCTCCAGGACGACCGCGTCCCGCACCGGGGCTGGTATGTGGCGCTCGTCGTGGCCCGGACGCCGGAGGAGGCCCGGGCGGGCGCCGACGCGGTACGGGTCGCGTACGCGGTCGCGGAGCACGATGTGCGCCTCGACCGCGACCGGCCGGACCTGTACACGCCCGAGGAGGCCAACGGCGGCCACCCGGGACTGCGGGAGCGGGGCGACCCGGACGGGGCGTACGCGGGTGCGGCGGTGCGGGTCACGGCGGAGTACGCGCTGACCGCGCTGCACAACCATCCGATGGAGCCGCACGCGGCGACCGCGGAGTGGCGGGACGGCACACTGACGGTCCATGACTCCAGTCAGGGCGCGGGCACGGTCCGGGCGGTGCTGGCGCATATGTTCCGGCTGGACCGGCAGCACATCCATGTGGTCTCGGCACATGTGGGCGGCGGTTTCGGCAGCAAGGGCACGCCCCGGCCCCATGTGGTGCTGGCCACCATGGCGGCGATGCACACAGGTCGGCCGGTGACCCTGGCGCTGCCGAGGCGGCAGTTGGCGGCGGTGGTGGGGCACCGGGCGCCGGGCCTGCACCGGGTGCGGCTCGGGGCGGACGCCGATGGGCGGATCGTTTCGCTGGACCACGAGGTGGTCACCCGGACCTCCCGGGTGCGGGAGTTCGTGGAGCAGGCGGCCGTCCCCGGCCGGGTGATGTACACCTCGCCGCACAGCCGGACGGTGCACCGGGTGGCCGCCCTGGACGTGCCCACACCGTCCTGGATGCGCGCCCCCGGGGAGGCGCCCGGGATGTACGCGCTGGAGTCGGCGATGGACGAACTCGCCTGCGCGGCGGGCCTGGACCCGGTGGAGCTGCGGCTGCGCAACGATCCGGACCGGGAGCCGGACAGCGGGCGGCCGTTCAGCAGCCGGAATCTGGCGGCCTGTCTGCGCGAGGGCGCCCGGCTCTTCGGCTGGGACCGCCGGGACCCGCGCCCCGGGGTGCGCAACGAGGGCGGTGCGCTGTGGGGTTCGGGGGTCGCGGCCGGGACGTATCCGGTGCTGGTGGGCCCGTCGCGGGCGAGTGCGCACGCGGATCCGGACGGCGGCTTCCGGGTCCGGGTCAACGCCACGGACATCGGCACCGGGGCGCGGACGGTCCTGGCCCAGATCGCGGCCGAGGCGCTGGGGGTGCCGCAGGAGGCGGTACGGGCGGAGATCGGGAGCACGGAGCTGCCGGCCGCCCCGCTGGCGGGCGGTTCCGCGGGCACCGCGTCCTGGGGGTGGGCGGTCCACCGGGCGGCCGGCCGGCTCGCGGAACTGCTCGCCGAACACGGCGGGCGGGTGCCGCCGGAGGGGCTCGCGGCGACGGCCGACACCCGCGAGGAGGCGGGGGCCGAAGTGCCGTACGCCCGGCACGCGTTCAGCGCGGTGTTCGCGGAGACGGCGGTGGACGCGGTGACCGGTGAGGTGCGGCTCGCGCGGTTGCTCGGGGTGTTCGCCGTGGGGCGGGTGCTCAACCCGCGTACCGCGCGGTCCCAGTTGGTGGGCGGGCTGGTGATGGGCGCGGGTATGGCCCTCACCGAGGGCAGCACCACCGACCCGCGCTTCGGGGACACGGCGGAGTGCGATCTCGCCTCCTACCATGTGCCGGTCTGCGCGGATGTGCCGTCCGTCGAGGCGCACTGGGTCGAGGAGGAGGACCCGCATCTGAACCCGATGGGCAGCAAGGGCATCGGCGAGATCGGCATCGTGGGCACGGCCGCGGCGATCGGCAACGCCCTGCACCACGCGCTGGGCGCGCGGCTGCGGGAGCCCCCGTTCACCCCGGACAAGGTGCTGGCGGTGCTGCACCGCGAGCCGGCGCGGTGAGCCGGGCGGCGCGCACGAACACGTCGACCAGCATGGGCAGGTCGACCCGGCCGGTGGCGACGTTGCGCCGGCTCGGGTGGTAGCAGCCGAGCAGGGTGAGGACCCCGGGGCGGCCGTCGGCGCGGACGAGGTCGTACGCGGCGCCGTGGCCGAACGCGGGTACGGGGCGGGGCAGTCGCCGGCCGGCGTCCCGCAGGACGGGGAGGAGAGCCCGCCAGCCGAAGCCGCCGAGGACGACGATCGCGCGCAGGTCCGGGAGCAGGGCGAGTTCGGCGGTGAGCCAGGGGCGGCAGGTGTCGCGTTCCCCGGTGGTGGGACGGTTCTGCGGCGGGGCGCAGTGGACGGGCGCGGTGACCCGGACGCCGTGCGGGGCGAGTCCGTCGCCGCGGTGGACGGAGGCGGGCGAGGAGGCGAGGCCGGCCGCGTACAGGGCGGTGAAGAGCAGGTCGCCGGAGGGGTCGCCGGTGAACATGCGGCCGGTGCGGTTGCCGCCGTGCGCGGCGGGGGCGAGGCCGACGACGGCGAGGGCGGCGCCGGGCGGGCCGAAGCCGGGCACGGGCCGGGCCCAGTAGGTCTCCTCGCGGTGGTCGGCGCGGCGGGTGGCGGCCACCTCCTCCCGCCAGGCGACCAGCCGGGGGCAGGCGCGGCAGCGGGTGACCTCCCGGTCGAGGGTCGTCAGATCGGCGCAGTCGGGTGCGGTGGCGGCGGGGAACCGGGGGTCGTCGGGGAACCTGGCCGGGTCGGGGTCGCCGGGGCCGTCGCGTCGGCCGGGTGGGGGCGGCACGGTCAGCGGGCGGGGGGCCGGGGGCCGTCGGTCCAGCGGGCGGTGAGCAGCAGGGCGATGTCGTCCGGCCGGTCGGAGACCTCGCGGGCCTCGCTGATGAGCCGGTCGGCGGTGTCCGCGAGGGACGCCTCGCCCACGGCGGAGAGGGCGCGCCGCAGCCGTTCGATGCCGATGTCGATGTCGATGCCGGGCTGTTCGACCAGCCCGTCGGTGAACAGGGCCAGCACCGCGCCGCGTTCGAGGTACAGCTCGGTGACGGGGTAGTCGGCGTCCGCGTCCACACCGAGGACCACTCCGCCGGGCAGGTCCAGGACCTCGGTGCGGCCGTCCGGGCGGCGCAGCAGCGGCTGGAGGTGGCCGGCACGGACGGCCTGGGCGCGTCCGGTGGCGGGGTCGAGGACGAGGTAGCAGCAGCTGGCGAACTGGCCCGGGTCGAGGTCCATGAGGAGCTGGTTGGTGCCGCGCATGACCTCCTCGGGGCTGTGGCCGCTGACCGCCAGGGCCCGTACGGCGCTGCGGAGCTGCCCCATGGTGGCGGCGGCGGAGACGCCGTGGCCCTGGACGTCGCCGATGGCGAGCCCGAGGCCCTGGCCGGTGTCCATGACGTCGTACCAGTCGCCGCCGACCTCCATGCCCTGGGTGCCGGGGAGGTAGCGGGCCACGGTGTCGAGTCCGTCGACGACGGGGAGGCGGTGCGGGAGGAGTCCGTCCTGGAGGCCGCGGGCGAGGGCGGCCTCGGAGTCGTAGCGCTGGGCGCGCTGGAGGGCCTGGGCGATCAGGCCGGCGAGGGCGGTCAGCACGGTGCGTTCCTCGGGGCTGAAGCCGCGCGGCTGGTCGAAGCCGAGGATGCAGGAGCCGACGGGCCGGCCGGAGGCGATCAGCGGGAGGAAGGCGCGGGCGCCGACATGGGCGTCGAGCGGGATGCCGGGGTAGGCGCGGGCCAGGTGCTGCATGGACTCGAAGAAGATGGGCCGGCCGGTGGTGAGGGTCTCCACGCCGGGGAGTTTGGCGTCCAGGCCGACGCCGTCGAAGCGGTTGAGGAAGCCGCGGGGGAAGCCGGTCTCCCAGGACAGGTAGAGATGGCGGTCGCTGAGCAGGTAGATGGCGAGCTGGCGGCCGCCGAAGGCGGGCAGCAGTTCCTCGGTGACGACGGCGGAGACCTGACGGGCGGTCACCGCCTCGGTGAGGGCGATGGCGAGGGCGACGGGCCGGTACAGGGCGACGGCCCGGTCGGCCGGGGAGCCGATGCCGGTGCCGGGGGCGAGGACGGACTCCGGGGCGTAGGCGGGCTGGTCGCCGGGGCTGAGGGTGACGGTCAGGCCGTCCAGCCCGGCGAAGATCGAGACCGAGAGCCAGCCCTCGTCGCGGGCAACCAGGAAGTGCACGGGGTCCCCGGAGAGCAGGGCGGAGCGGTAGTGGTCCTCGAAGGCGGCCTGGCCGAGCCAGGGGACGGCCTTCCACAGGACGCGTCCGAGCAGGTCGGAGCGGGGGCGGGCGAGCAGGGTCTCGGCGTGCGCGTTGGCGTAGCCGATGCGGCCGAGGCGGTCGATGGAGCAGACGCCGTGCGGGAGGCGGTCCGCGGACTCGGCGACGACCGGTCCCGCGCCGAGGTCGACCAGGAAGCCGGTGAGGCGGGTGCCGGGGGCGGTCCGGTCCGAGTCGCCGCGCCGGCCGGAGAGTTCGACCAGGTGGGGGCGGCCGTCGGAGCCCTGGAGGCGCAGCCGGCGGGTGACCGGCCGGTCGGAGGCGGCGGCCTGGCCCGCGACGGCCCAGAGGCCGTAGGCGTCCTCCGGTTCGATGCGGGCGGCGAGTTCCTCGACGGTGACGGGCAGACGGGCGGGTCTGATGCCGAGGATTCCGCACCAGCCGGCGTCACCGGTGACGGTGCCGGCGGTCAGATCCCAGTCGAAGGACCCGAAGCGCACGGGCGGCGAGGAGACGGCCGGCAGGGTGACGGCGAGCGGGTCGCCCTCCCACTCGATACGGCGGCGGCCGGGGGGCATGGCGGCGAGGGTGGCGCCGAGGCGGGCGGCGATGCCGGTGATGCGCCGGCGGTCCGCGTCGCCGACCGCCTGGCCGGGGGTGGCGGGCCGGAGTACGCCGATCACGCCGAAGGTCTCGCGGCCGTGGGTGATCGGCACGTACAGGGAGCCGAAGGGGAACGGCAGCCCGGCCATCAGCTGCGGATAGCGGCGCATCGCCTCCTCGGCGTCCCCGAGGTAGATCGGCTGCGCGGAGCGGTAGCAGTCCGAGTGCGGGAACGGCCGGTTGACGTGCATCCGCCACCAGTGCCGGAACAGGTCCGCGGGCAGCCCGGCGATCACCGCGAGGAGGAGGAGTTCGGGGGTGTTGGTCCGCATGTACAGGCCCCCGGCGAACCCGCCGACGGCCTCGATCGCGGCGGCCTCCGCTTGCGCGAGCACCATGGCGAGCTCGTCCCGGGGTGGGTCGTCCCCGGGCGCTGTGTCCGCGCCGGACGCGGGGTCCGGGGACGGGCCGCCCGGGCCCGGGGCGGCTGCCGGGGACGCGTCGTCGGGCGAGGTGGGGGCGCCGGTGCCGGGGGCGTCCGAGGCGGGCGCACCGGGGGCCGGGTCCGGGCCGCCCCGGCCCGTGGGGGCGGTCGGTGGTGTCCCCCGGGCGGCCGTGGCCGGCGCCTGGGGGTCGGGGCGCTCGGCGTCGGGTTCGGGGCGCCCGCCCGCGCCGTACCGGGTCATCTTGTCAGCATGCTCCCCGGCGGGCCGGATCCGCATCTCCGCGTGGGCCGGGGCGCGGGCGCGGGGCGGGTGGGTCGTCTGAGCTAGATTTGAGCACGGCCGGTACCCACGAAGGAGGCACACGGTGGCATCAGGGCAGCAGGCTCGCGCTCAGGCCGCCGCGATCACGCCGGGGCGCCAGGAACCGGAGCCGGTCTTCGCGGCCGCCCCCGCGGACCGGGTGCGCGCCCTCTTCGGCAGCCACCGGCTCTCCCCCGGGCAGCGCCGGATCGCGCAGTACATGATCGACCACCTCACCGAGGCGGCGTTCCTGTCGATCACGGATCTCGCGGAGCGGGTGGGGGTCAGCCAGCCCTCCGTGACCCGGTTCGCCACCTCCCTCGGCTACAGCGGGTTCCCCGCGCTGCGCGAGGCCCTCCAGCCCATCGCGCTGAGCGCGGTCGCCGGGGCGCAGGAGACCCGGGAGGAGATCCGGCGCAACGAGCTCCAGGCGGCCGTGGACGCGGAGATCGCGAACCTGGAGAGCCTGCGGCGGGTGCTCGCCGACACCGACCAGGTCCTCGACGTGGGCCGGGAGCTGGCCCGCTCGGTGCCGCTGACCGTGCTGGGGCTGCGGATCTCGGTGTCGCTGGCGGAGTACTTCGCCTACGCGGCCCGCCGTATCCACCCCGACGTCCGGCTGGTGACCCGGGGCGGTTCGGTCGCCTACGACGCCCTGCTGCAGTCGCGGGAGGCAGGCGGGACCTGGGTGCTGGCGTACGCGATGCCCCGGCACGCGAACGAGACGCTGGCGGCACTGCGGGCGGCGCACAGCACGGGTCTGCGGGTCGCCCTGATCACGGACCTGACGCTGGGGCCGCTGGTCGACGAGGCGGATGTGACGCTGAGCGCCGGGACCGGCTCCCGCCTGGTCTTCGACTCGTACTCGGCGCCCGGGGTGCTCTCCGCGGCGGTGCTCCAGGCCATGGCCGACGCCGATCCGGAGCGGACCCAGTCGCGGCTGGAGGGCTACGAGCAGGTGGCCGAGCAGCACGACTTCTTCCTGGAGGACTGACCGCGCCCCGGCGGCGCGCCCCCGCCTCTCCCCCGCACCCGCCCCGTCCCTCGCCCGCACCCGCGGACCGGCCGAGGACCACCGGCCGATGGCCCGATGTGCACCCAGACTTTCCTGTGTGACCCGCGTGTTAACGGGACATTTTCACGTCGTGACGTGCATGAAATTTTTCATACCCTTGCTTACTCGACGGTATATATATTTACTGCTTCTGGCAGCCGGTCCTGCGCCACCACGGGCGCGGGTACCGCTCCCGAACCGAACACCCGGTGACGGCGCTCCCTCCTCGCGTCCGCCTCCGGCTGTTCAATCCGGGCACTCCGTCGTACCGCGGAATGCCCCTTGGCGGTCCCGGTCAACCCCTGGGCCGGGACCGCCACAAGCCTCTCGACCAGAGCCCGATCACCCGGAAGCGACGCCATGCACCCGATCTCCTCCGTACCGGGCCCCGACTGGCCCTGCCAGGTCAGGACGCCCGGTTCGCGCGACTGGGAGCGGACGGCGGCCCGGTGGCTGCGGGACCTCCTGCCGGCCCGGTACGCCGGGTACGCGACGCTCACCCGCCATCACGTCCTGCTCGCCCGCCATGTGCAGCTCCAGCTCCAGCACGAGATGCGCGCGGTGCGGGTGGGGCTCCAGACGGCCCGGGCCGAACTGCCCACCCTGGGCGTGGCCGAGGCCGTCATCGAGAACACCATCCGGCTGTATGCGGCCGAGCTGGAGCAGCTGAACCGGCTGGCGCGCGGTGTCCGCCTGGTCTCCGACGCCCTCGTCGCCGAGGCCGCCGGACAGCCGGCCCGCCGCCGGCCGCTCCCCGGCGTGGCGCACACCGCGCAGCCGGTCCGCCGGGCCTCCTGAGCCCCCGCCCGCCGCCCCGGGGCCCGTGGAGCCTCACGCCAGCTGCCTGCGCACCAGCTCGTACAGCCGCCCTCCCGGATCCCGCAGCAGGTCGGCGGGGCGGCCCTCCTCGACGATCCGGCCCTCGGACATCACGATCACGCGGTCCGCGTCCATCACCGTGGTCAGCCGGTGGGCGATCACGACGCGGGTGGCGCTGAGGCGGCGGGTGGACTCGATGACCGTGCGCTGGGTCTCGTTGTCGAGGGCGCTGGTCGCCTCGTCGAAGTAGAGGATGCGGGGCCGGCGGACGAGGGCCTGGGCGATCATCAGCCGCTGGCGCTGGCCGCCCGAGACGGCGCCGCCGTTCGCGATCATCGTGTGCAGCCCCATGGGCATCCGCCTGATGTCCTCGGCGAGACCCGCCATCTCCGCCGCCGCCCACACCTCCTCCTGGGTGAAGGTCTCCGCCCCGCAGATGCACTCCATCACGGAGCCGTTCAGCGGCTGGGCGTTCTGGAGGACGACACCGCACTGGCGGCGCACCGCGGCCCGGTCGAGGGCGGCCAGGTCCTGCCCGTCGTAGAGGACCGAGCCGGACTCCGGGCGGTCGAAGCCGATGAGCAGCCGCAGCAGGGTGGACTTGCCGCAGCCGGACGGGCCGACGATCGCGACGAACTCGCCCGGGCGCACCGAGAGGGAGACGCCGTCCAGGACCGGAGGGCCGTCCTCGGTGTAGCGGAAGACGAGTTTCCGGGCCTCCACCGCGCCGGTCAGGGTGCCGGGACGGGAGCCGGCGCCGCGCACCTCGGGGCTCTCGTCCAGAATCGGCCGGACCTGCTCGAACATCGGCAGCACCGCGACCGCGGAGACCAGGACGCCGGTGAGCTGGGTGACCGAGGTCAGCAGCATGGTGACGGCCGCGTTGAAGGTGAGGAACTCGCCGGCCGACATGCTGCCCCGGGCGGGCCCGGCCAGCAGCATGAACATCACCAGGGAGCAGAGCGGCAGATAGACGGCGTCCAGGACGGTGGTGAGGTTCTTGATCCGGCCGACCCGCTGCTGGAGTTCCCGGGAGCGGGCGAACTCCCCCGCCCAGGCCGCGTAGGCGAAGCTCTCGGCCGCGGCGACGCGCAGTTTGGGCAGGCCGCGCAGGGTCTGGAACGCCTGGTTGTTGAGCTTGTTGCCCAGTTCGACGAGCTTGCGCTGCCAGCGCACCTGCCACAGCCCGAGGACCAGGAACACCACGGCGACGGCGAGCAGCATGCCCAGGGCGGCGAAGGCCAGCGGCACGCTGTACCAGAGCAGCAGCGCGATGTTCACCAGCCCGACGGTGGCCGACTGGACGGCGACCGGTCCGATGCCGGACATCACCCGCCGCATGGAGCTGATGCCCATGGCGGCGCTCGCCAGTTCGCCGGTGGACCGCTCGGTGAAGAAGCGGGTCGGCAGGCGCAGCAGCCGGTCCCAGACGGCGGGCTGGAGCACGCTCTCGATCCGCCCCTCCAGCCGGAGGATGGTCAGGTTCTGCGTCAGCATGTACGCGGCCGAGACGATCCCCGCGATCATCACGGCGAGGGCGGTCTGCACGATCAGCACAGTCTCCGCGTTGGGGACGTACTCGCCGAGCACCCGGCCGGTGGCGATCGGCACCAGGGCGCCGAGGCTGACGGTGACCAGGCCCGTGAGGAGGAGCCGGCGGAGGTCGGCGCGGGTGCCGCGGAGGCCGAAGCGGGCCAGGGCGAGGACGCTCGGGGGGCGTTCGGGCAGGGGCCGGTAGAACATCAGGGCGCGCGGCTCGAAGTCGTCCGCGTTCTCCTCGCCGACGCGGGCCCGGGAGCCGGTGGCGGGGTTGACCGCCTCGTAGCGGCCGCGCCGCCACAGCAGGGCGACGGGGGCGCCGGAGGCGGCGCGGTGGCCGACGAGGGGGCCGCTGTCGGTCCGCCACCAGGGGCCGGTGAGCCGGACGGGCCGGGTGCGGACGCGGGAGATCTGGGCGACCCGCTCCACCGGGGAGACCCGTTCGTCGCCGCCGTCCTCGCGCGGGGGGCGGGTGAGGGTGATGCCCGCGGCGCGGGCGACGGCGTCGCAGACGGCGAAGACGGCATCGTCGCCCGCCGCCGGAGCGGTGGCGCGCCCGCCCCGGCCGCGGCGGCCGATGGACGCGATCAGTGCCTCGTCGGCGCGGGCGCGGACGTCCTCCCCGGCCCGGACGCCGGCCGCGGCCCGGTCCTCGTGGGCGCGTTCCGCCTGTTCGATCCACTGGTCGACGGCGGTCAGCAGGCGGTGCTGCTGATTCACCATCCGCTGCCACATGGCCCCTTCGACGAGGAGGTCGGCGGCGGCCTCGGCGCTGTAGGCGGCGCCGAGGCGGACGCTGCCGGGGTCGACGGGCATCCAGAGCACATCGTCGTCGGCCATGCCGGTGTCGCCGGGCGGGCGTCCTTCGAGGGGGGCCTGGAACAGCACGCCGAGGCCCCGGCCGATCCCGAGGGCGAAGGCGTACTCCAGCTCGGCCCAGGGGCTGGGCAGTTGGGCGGGGGCGTCCGGGTGGGCGCCGGCGGAGTGCTGCCGGCGGCCGGTGTGCGGGTCCTGCCCGTACGGGTCGGGGTACAGCTCGCGCAGGGGGACGCGGCGGAGGGCGCACTCGCCCGAGGGACGGCCGAGGAGGGTGTGCCGGGGGCCGTCGACCGGGCCGAGCAGCAGGGTGCCCGGTGCCAGGCGGCCGAGGAAGTGCCAGTGGCCCTCCTCGGCCGCGTCGACCGCGAACAGGTCGAGGAAGCCGCCGGTGACGAGCCACAGGACGTGCGGGCCCTCCAGGGGGAGGCTGCGCAGGCCGGTGCAGTCGACGGGGGCGCCGAGGCCGCCGAGGGCGCGGACCACGGGGTCGCCGGGAGGCGTGTGGGGGCGCTGGTGGGGGACGGTCATGTCAGCGCTCCCGGACCAGTCCGGCGTAGGCTCCCCGGGCGGCGACCAGTTCCTCGTGGCGGCCGCGTTCCACGACCTGGCCGTGGTCCAGGACCACGATCTCGTCGCTGTCGCGCACGGTGCTCAGCCGGTGCGCGATCACCACGCAGGCGCAGCCCCGGCGGCGGATGTTGTCGATGATGACGCGCTCGGTCTCGGCGTCCAGGGCGCTGGTGACCTCGTCGAGGACGAGCACGCTGGGGCGGCGGACCAGGGCGCGGGCGATCTCCAGGCGCTGGCGCTGGCCGCCGGAGAAGTTCCGGCCGTCCTGTTCGACCCGGCCGTGGATGCCGTCGGGGCGGCGCAGGACGACGTCGAGGACGGCGGCGTCCCGCAGGGCGGCGGTGACGGCCTCGTCGGTGATCGAGGGGTCCCACAGGGCCACGTTGTCCCGCACGGTCCCCTCGAAGAGGAAGACGTCCTGGTCGACGAAGGAGACCGAGGCCGCCAGGGCGCTGCGCGAGAGGTCCTCCAGCCGTTCGCCGTCGATGCGGATGGTGCCCTCCCAGGGCCGGTAGAGGCCGGAGATCAGCCGTGACACCGTGGACTTGCCGCTGCCGGACCCGCCGACGAGGGCGACCTGGCGGCCGGGCCCGACCGAGAGGGAGAAGCCGCGCAGCAGGGGCGCGTCGAGGGGGCTGTAGCCGAAGGTGATCCCGGTGAGCTCCACATGGCCCTTGAGCCGCCGGGGGCCCGGGTCGGGGGCGTCGCGGGTGTAGAGGGGGTCGGCGGGGAAGTTCTCGACGTCCTTGAGCCGGGCCACGTCGGCGGCGAAGTCCTGGATGCGTCCGGCGACGCCGTTCAGCCGGGTGATGGGGGCGGTGAAGCGGGCGACCAGGGCCTGGAAGGCGACGAGCAGACCGATGGAGATGTGCCCCTCGACGGCGCGCAGTCCGCCGATCCACAGGATGCAGGCGCTGTTGAGGGTCGCGAGGGTGGGGGCGACGACACCGAGGGCCGCGCTCGGTACGCCCAGGCGCTGCTGGACCTCCAGGGTGGTGGCGTGCTGTCCGGCCCAGCGGCGGAACCAGCCGTCCTCCGCGCCGGTCGCCTTCATGGTCTCGATGAGCTGGAGGCCGGTGTAGGAGGTGTTGGTCAGCCGGGCGCTGTCGGCGCGCAGTTTCTGGGTGTGGGTGGCGCGCAGCCGGATGACGATCCGCATGGCGACGATGTTGAGCAGGGCGATCCCGACGCCGACGACGGTGAGTTGGGGGTCGTAGCTCCACAGCAGGGCCGCGTAGAGGACGACGACCACGCCGTCCACGGCGGCCGCGGCGAGGTCGCGGGCCAGGGTCTCGGCGACGGCGTCGTTGGACTGGAGGCGCTGGACCAGGTCGGCGGGGCTGCGCTGGGCGAAGAAGGTGACGGGCAGGCGCAGCAGATGGCCGAGGAAGCGGGCGCTGCCGAGGGTGGAGGAGATGATGCGCCCGCGCAGCAGGTTCGCCTGCTGGAGGGCGGTGAGCACGGCCGTGAGGACGACCAGGGTGGCGAGGGAGGCGAACAGGGGCCCCAGCAGCGAGGTCTGCCCCCCGATCAGGAACATGTCGATATAGGTGCGGCTGAGGGCCGGGACGGCGGCACCCGCGGCGACCAGCAGCAGGCTGGCCAGCAGGGCGGCGAGCAGGGTGCCGGTGGTGCCGCGCAGCCGGGCGGGGACCGCGCGCAGGACGCCGGGTCTGCGTCCGCCGCGGCTGAAGGCCCGGTCGGGTTCCAGGACGAGGACGACGCCGGTGAAGCTGGTGTCGAAGTCCTCCTCGGTGACGAAGCGCCGGCCCTTGTCGGGGTCGTTGATGTACACGCCCCGGCGGCCTAGCCGGCGGCCCGGGCCGTCGTAGACGACGTAGTGGTTGAACTCCCAGAACAGGATGGCCGGGGCGGGCACCTCGGCCAGGGCGGTGGCCTCCATCTGCATGCCCTTGGCGGTCATGCCGTAGCTCCGCGCGGCCTTGAGGATGTTGCTCGCGCGCGAGCCGTCGCGGGAGACGCCGCAGGCGATGCGCAGTTCCTCCAGGGGGACGTGGCGGCCGTGGTGCGCGAGGACCATGGCGAGGGCGGCGGCGCCGCACTCGACGGCCTCCATCTGGAGGACGGTGGGGGTGCGGACGGCCCGGGGCCGGGGCGCGCGGCCCTTCGGCGCGGCCCGGCGGGTGCCCCGGCCGCCGCGCGGGGCCGGGGCGGGGCGGGGCCTGCGGCGGCCGGGGGCGGCGGCGCGGCGGGGCGCGGGGGCGGTGGTGGTGTCGCCGGCCGGGGGCGGGGTCGGGGTCACGGCAGCAGCCAATCGATCGGGTGCTGGGCGGCGAGGCGGACGGAGCCGCTCACGGGGGTCATGGAGGCGGGGGTGCGCGGCGGTCCGCCGGCGGCGGACCAGTCGTGCCCGGACGCGGTGGCGGTGTCGCGGCGCAGGGCGACCAGTACGGCGACGGGCTGGCCGTCGCGGGAGAACTGCTCGCCGAGCTGGCTGCTGCCGAGGAAGGCGGTGATCCGCTGCCGGGTCTGGGCCCCGCCGACGGATGTCACGGTGCCGCGCAGCACGCCGTACCGCTGGGCGGGCACCGACTGGACGGTGAGGTCGACCCGTGCGCCCGGGGACATCCCGGCGGCGCTGTCGGCGGGGACGTAGAGCACGGCCCTCAGCGGGTCGCCGGGGCGCTCGACGCGTTCCACGGCGGCGACGTCGCTGCCGGTGGTGAGCACGGAGCCGATGGTGGCGACCAGGGCGGTGAGGCGGCCGGCGGCGATGGCGCGCACCACGGCGGTGCCCTCGGCGGTGCGCACCTCGACCAGCGGGGCGCCCGCGCGGACGCGTCCGCCCTCCTCGGCGAGGACCTTGGTGACCTGTCCGGCGACCGGGCTCTGGAGGACGTAGCTGCCCTGGCCGTGGGTGAGGACTCCGGGGGCGGCGACGGTGGAGGTGACGGTCCCGGTGACCGCCCAGACGGCGGCCGCGGCCATCACGGCGAGGGTGACGGCGAGGACGAGCAGGCCCTGCGGGCGGGCGTAGCGCACCGGGAGGTCGAGTTCCTCCGGTGACTGCAGCTTGGAGAGGGCCTGTTGGCGGAACTGCACGAACTCTTCCCTGGGCTGCCGGGGGACGGGGGAACGGCTCGGGGTCGCACGGGGCTCGGCGGTGTCACGGGGACGGAGCGGGAGCGAGCGGGAGCGGCCGTGCGCCCCGGAGCCTGGCTGGTTCCGGGGCGCACGGTCCGCGGGTGCCGGCAGAGCGGGCCGGCGTGCCGGGAGGTCTTACAGACCGGCGACGAGACCGGTGACCGGGCCGGTGATGGCCGCGGTGTTGATGCCCGTGGCGCCCTCGACCACACCGGTCACGGCGCCGACCGTGCCGGAGACCGGGACGATGCTGTCGAGAGCGGCGGTCGCGTTGCCGACCACGGCGCTCTGCAGGCCGCCGGCCACGTTGTCCAGCTCGCTGTCGGAGATCTCCTGGGTGGGGACGAAGTTCATGTGAAGCTTCCCTTCGGGTGGCTGTTGCGAAATACGGCGTCCGGGCACGCGAGATGAAGCGCGCCGACCGCCCAGCGGGGTGGGGAGATTCCCGGATCCGGGAACCCGTCGGTAAATCCCGCGGTGCGAAGGATCAAAGCACGGAGGCCCGTTGACGGCCCAATCGCAAAGGCGCCCGAATTCCCCTCCGGGGCGGTGGAAACGGGAATTTATTGCCGCCTCGTGCACAGCCCTGCATCAATAAGTGCCATGTTCTTCACGGGATCGCCCGAGGCGCCGGCGCCCGTTCACCATGGACCGCGTAGCGGAATGGGACATTCCGACACAGAGTCAGAATGGCCTGGGCCAATGCCGATCGGGGGATGGGGAGACGATGTGCCGCGTGGGAAGCGAGTGTGCAGATCCATGGCAGGGGAGGAATGCCGGACGGCACCTCACAGGCCCTTCACACATTCAGGGGTGCGGCACCGGTGCCGCACCCCTGAATTCTCTCCGTGTCACCGCCGCGTGACGGAATGTGTACGCCTTTCCGGCGCTGCCGTCACGGCCCCTCGGCCAGCTCCGCGCCCGGCGGCGGAGGAACGATCTCGGCGTGCAGCGCGGCCGCGTACGCCTCGTCCGGGTCGAGCCGCCGCAGCTCCTCCGCGATCAGCTCCGCCGTGGAGCGCACCTTGAGCGCGAGGACCCGGTTGGGCTGCCCCGGGATGGCGAGACGGGCGACGGGCCCCTCCGGCCGGTCGATGTGGATCTCCCCGTCCGCGGTGCGCAGCCGCACCGCGGTGACCACGGGCCCGGCGGTGACGACCTGTTCGACGGGCACCCGCAGCCGCTCGGAGAACCAGCGGGCGAGGAGTTCGGCGCTCGGGTTGTCCGCCTCGCTCTCCACCACGGCGGACAGCACCTCGGCCCGCGCCTGGTCGAGCGCGGCGGCGAGCATGGACCGCCACGGGGTGAGCCGGGTCCAGGCGAGGTCGGTGTCGCCCGGCTGGTACCCCTCGGCGCGGGCGGCCAGTTCCCGCAGCGGGTCCTCCACCGCGTAGGCGTCGGTGATCCGGCGCTGGGCGAGCGCGCCCAGCGGGTCGGCGGCCGGGACCGGCGGGGCGTCGACGGGCCACCAGACGACCACGGGGGCGTCCGGCAGCAGCAGCGGCAGCACCACCGAGTCCGCCCGGTCGGCGAGTTCGCCGTGCAGACGTAGCAGCACGGTCTCCCCCGCCCCGGCGTCGCTGCCGACGCGGACCTCGGCGTCGAGCCGGGTGTCATGGCGGTCGCGCGGCGAGCGGGCGTGCCGCTTGATGACCACCAGGGTGCGCGAGGGGTGCTCCCGGGAGGCGTCCCCGGCGGCCTTGATGGCGTCGTAGGCGTGCTCCTCGTCGGTGACGATGACGAGGGTGAGGACCATGCCGACGGCGGGTGTGCCGATCTCGCGCCGGCCGCGCACAAGGGCCTTGTTGATCTTTCCGGCCGTGGTGTCCGTGAGGTCGATCTTCATGGCCTGCGCCAGCTCCGTCCGTCTCGTGCGAGCATCTCGTCCGCTTCCACCGGGCCCCAGGTGCCCGCCGGGTACTGCGCGGGTTTGCCGTGGCCGGCCCAGTACTCCTCCACGGGGTCCAGGATCTTCCAGGACTCCTCGACCTCCTCGGTGCGCGGGAACAGGTTCGCGTCACCGAGGAGGACATCGAGGATCAGGCGCTCGTACGCCTCGGGGCTGGACTCCGTGAACGACTCCCCGTAGGCGAAGTCCATGGTGACATCGCGCAGTTCCATCGAGGTGCCGGGCACCTTGGAGCCGAAGCGCAGGGTCACCCCCTCGTCCGGCTGGACGCGGATGACCAGCGCGTTCTGGCCCAGTTCCGCGGTGGCGGTGGAGTCGAACGGCGAGTGCGGGGCGCGCTGGAAGACCACCGCGATCTCCGTCACCCGGCGCCCGAGCCGCTTGCCGGTCCGCAGATAGAAGGGGACACCCGCCCAGCGGCGGTTGTCGATGCCCAGTTTCACGGCCGCGTAGGTGTCGGTGGTCGACTCCGGCGCGATCCCGTCCTCCTGGAGGTAGCCGGCGACCTTCTCGCCGCCCTGCCAGCCGGCCGCGTACTGGCCGCGGACGGTGTGGCCGCCCAGGTCGGCGGGGAGCCGGACCGCGCGCAGGACCTTCAGCTTCTCGGTGACCAGGGCGTCCGCGTCGAAGGAGGAGGGCTCCTCCATGGCGGTCAGGGCGAGGAGCTGGAGGAGGTGGTTCTGGATGACGTCCCGGGCCGCGCCG
>NZ_JBEXXN010000085.1:0-18673 GCF_040630445.1 Streptomyces sp. NPDC005805 | reverse complement strand
GGGCCCGCGGAGGCCCCGCGCGGGGGCCGCCCGGCGCGGCTCAGCCGGCGGTTTCGCGCGCGGCGAGCAACGGCACGCCCGGGCCCGACAGGGCGGGCAGCGCGCTGCCGGTCCGGCCGGTCAGCACAAGGAGCAGGGCGCCCATCGGGCCCGAGACCGCCTCGCCCTCGCCGCGCCGCCAGTCGGCGTCGGTCGCCGTGAGCCGCAGACCGTTCAGCCGCCGCCGGGCCCGGAAGGGCCAGCTCCGCGACCAGACCCGGTCCGCCGCGATCCGGGCGGGCTCCGCGGGCACGGCCCGCCGCCGCCCGAGCGCGAGCGCGATGTCCTGCCCGTGGACGAGGACATCGAGCAGCGGTTCGGTGATCGTGGTGCTCGGGGCGAGCCGTCGCGAGCCGACGATGCCGCGCAGCTCGGCGACGATCTCGGCGGTCGGCCGGGCGGCCTCCCGCAGGGCGGTGTCGCGGACCATGCGGTCGAAGCTGCCGCGGGCGCGCGCGAACTCCAGCAGCGCCCGGCCGGTCCCGACCCGTGGCGCGAGGGTGAGGTGCGCGGCGACGTCCCGCACCCGCCAGCCCTCGCACGGGCTGGGCAGCTCCCACTCCTCGGGCGTCAGCCCGTCGAGCAGGTCGGCGAGGGAGGCGCGCTCGGCGTCGATCACGCGCCAGATCTGGTCCGTGTCCATCGGGGCCGCCGTTCGGGTCGTCTCGGCCGTCCGGTTCGTCCCGGTCATGAGGAACACCGCCTGACCCAAGAAATGGTACGATCCACTGACTAAATTAGTCAGACACCCTGACCATTGTCAAGCTTGCCGAGGGCGAGGGAGCAGGCACCGTGCCCGAGAACGGGAACCCTGACGAGGGCGCCGGGGGCGAAGACGAGCTGAACATCGGGCTGCTGCTCTTCATCCCGTACCGCGCGATGGAGAACCGCGTGTTCGCCGCGCTCGCCGAGGCGGGGTACGGCGACATCACCGTGGCCCAGGCCCGGGTCTTCCAACGGCTCGCCCCCGGCGGCTCCCGGCTCACGGAGCTGGCCGAGGCGGCCCAGGTCACCAAACAGACCGCGGGCTTCCTCGTGGACCAACTGGAGCGGGCGGGGTACGTGGAACGCGTGCCCGACCCACGCGACGGCCGCGCCCGGCTGGTACGGATCACCCCCCGGGGCGAGGCGACCGTCCCCGTGGCGCAGGCCGTGGTGGCCGAGGTCGAGGCGGAGTGGGCCCGCCACCTCGGCCCGCGGCGCATGGCCCAGCTCCGCCGGGCGCTGACCCGGCTCCGCGAGATCACCGACCCGTTCGCCTGAGCCGGAACCGGCACCGTCCCACGGACCCCACGGACCCCACGGACCCCACGGACCCCACGGACCCCACGGACCCCACGGACCCTACGGACCCCACGGACCCCTCACGCGCGCGTGGCCCCCGCCCCCGGCGCCGTGCCTTCGCGGGGCACCGGAGGCCCACCCGGGGAAGGGGCCCGACCGCCGGAGACAAGCCGCCGGGCCCCGGTGTCCGTGGGGACACCGGGGCCCGGGGTGCGGGGCCGGTCCGGGGGAAGTGCCGGCTCCCGCGTGAGCCCCGGAGGGCTCGGAGGCGGGCGCGGCGGAAGCGGGGGCTCCGCCGGGCCCGCGGTCGGGTGCGGCCAGGCCGGGTGCGTCCGGCACGACCGCGCCGCCGTCCGGCTCAGACCTTGACCGGCTCGCGCTCGTCGTCGCGCGGCTGCGGCAGCTCCGATGCCTCGTCCTCGCGCGGCGCGGGCCCGTGGTCGTCCACCAGGGTCCGCTCGTCGAAGGGCACCTTGCCCGCCAGGACCTGCGCGGCCCGCTCCTTGTCGATCTCCTTGGTCCAGGTGCCGACCAGGACGGTCGCCACCGCGTTGCCCGCGAAGTTCGTCAGGGCGCGCGCCTCGCTCATGAAGCGGTCGATGCCGACGATCAGGCCCACGCCGTCCACCAGCTCGGGCCGGTGCGACTGGAGACCGCCCGCCAGGGTCGCCAGGCCCGCGCCGGTGACCCCGGCCGCACCCTTGGAGGCGATGATCATGAAGACCAGCAGCGAGATCTGCTCCCCCGCGGTCAGCGGGTCACCCGTCGCGTTGGCGATGAACAGGGAGGCCATCGTCAGGTAGATGGCGGTGCCGTCCAGGTTGAAGGAGTAGCCCGTCGGCACGGTGATGCCCACCACCGGCTTGCTGACGCCCATGTGCTCCATCTTCGCGATCAGCCGCGGCAGGGCCGACTCGGAGGAGGACGTGGAGACGATCAGCAGGAACTCCCGGCCCAGGTACTTCAGCAGCGAGAGCAGGTTGATCCCGGCCACCAGCCGCAGCAGCAGCCCGAGGACCACGAAGACGAAGAGCGCGCAGGTGACATAGAAGCCGATCATGATGACCGCGAGCGACTTCAGCGCGTCCAGGCCGGTTTCGCCGACCACCGCCGCGATCGCGCCGAACGCGCCGACCGGGGCCGCCCACATGATCATGCCGAGGATGCGGAAGACCAGGCGCTGGATGTGGCCGATGCCCCGCAGGATCGGCTCGCCCGCCGAGCCCATCGCCTGGAGCGCGAAGCCCGCGAACAGCGCGACCAGCAGCGTCTGGAGGACCTCGCCCTCGGTGAAGGCGGAGACCAGGGTGGTCGGGATGATGCCCAGCAGGAAGTCCGCGGTGCTCTCGCCCGCGCCCTCCGCCTGCTTGGCGCCCGCCTCCCGCGCGGCCTCGGTCAGGTGCAGGCCGGAGCCCGGCTCCAGCAGGTTGCCGACGAGCAGGCCGATGGCCAGGGCGACGGTCGACATGACGAGGAAGTAGCCGAGGGCCAGACCGCCCACCGCGCCGACCTTCGCCGCCTTCCGTACCGAGCCGATGCCCAGCACGATCGTGCAGAAGATGATCGGCGAGATCATCATCTTGATCAGGTTCACGAAGCCGGTACCGATCGGCTTCAGCTCGACGGCGACTCCCGGGGCGGCGAAGCCCACGGCGATGCCGAGCACCACCGCAGCGATGACTGCGATGTACAGATAGTGGGTACGGTCCCGCCTGCCGGTCCCAGTGGCCACGGGTGCCTCCTCGTTCGTTGCGCGTCCATGTCCCGATGGATGCCCGTGACTATCCACGACCCTGTGACCCCGGTCACCGTTGCGTTCGTTTCGTTCACACAAAAGCGCGGAGCCCCCCGTGGACCGGCCCCGGCGGTGGCGGACCGTGGCGGACCGGTCGCGTCCACGGGATTCCGGCGAACGAATCCGGCCAGGCAGACTGGCCCGCATGCGCCCACCTCTCCCCCGCAGCCTCGCGGGCCAGCTCTTCGCGATGCAGGTCGTGCTGGTCGCCGCGATCGTCGCGGGCTGCGCGCTGTTCGCATACCTGACGGACCAGGCCCAGGCCGAGGAGTCGGCCCGGCTCCAGACCACGGCCACGGCCGTCGCCGCCGCGCGCTCGCCCTCGGTCGTCGAGGCCGCCCGCTCCGACGACCCCTCGGCGGCCCTCCAGCCGTACGCGGAGTCGCTGCGCGAGGGGGCCCGTATGGACTTCGTCGTGATCATGGACCCGCGCGGCCGACGCTGGACCCATCCGCAGCCGGACCGGATAGGGCAGACCTACCTCGGCCACATCGAGCCGGCGCTGCGGGGCGAGGTGTTCAGCGAGCGGTACGAGGGCACCCTCGGGCTCTCCGTGCGCACGGTCGCGCCCGTGCGGGACGGCGCGGACGGGCCGATCGTCGGCATCGTCAGCGCCGGCATCACGGTCAAGGCGATCAGCGCCCAGGTCCGGGAGCAGGTCACCGCCCTGCTCGTGGTCGCGGGCGGGGCCCTGGCCCTCGGCGGCCTGGGCACCTATGTGATCAACGCCCGGCTGCGCCGCCACACCCACGGGATGAACGCCGCCGAGCTGGGCCGGATGCACGACTACCACCAGGCCGCGCTGCACGCCGTCCGCGAGGGGCTGGTCATGCTGGACGGCGCCCGGCGGATCGCGCTGGCCAACGACGGGGCCCGGGAACTCCTCGGCCTCGGCGAGGACGCGGTCGGCCGCCCGGTGGCCGGCCTGGGACTGCCCGCGCCGCTCACAGGGGCGCTGCTGGCGTCTGAGCCGCGGGTGGACGAGGTGCATCTGACGGCGGACCGCGTGGTCGTGGTCAACACCCGGCCGGTCGTCGGGGGCGAGCAGCGCGGCACGGTCGTCACCCTGCGGGACCACACCGAACTCCAGTCCCTCTCCGGTGAGCTGGACTCGGAGCGCGGCTTCACCCAGGCGCTGCGCTCCCAGGCGCACGAGGCGGCGAACCGGCTGCACACGGTGGTGTCCCTGATCGAGCTGGGGCGGGTGGACGAGGCGGTGGAGTTCGCCACGGCGGAGCTGGAACTCGCCCAGGTGCTGACCGACCGGGTGGTGGGCGCGGTGGCCGAGCCGGTCCTCGCGGCGCTGCTGCTGGGCAAGGCGGCGCAGGCGAACGAGCGGGGTGTGGAGCTGGTCCTCGCGGAGGACAGCGGCATCGACGACCCGGTCCTGCCGGCCTCCCTCCCGCCGCGCGACCTGGTGACGATCCTCGGCAACCTGATCGACAACGCGGTGGACGCGGCGAGCGGGACGCCCTCGGGCCCGGCGGACACGCCGGGCCCCGACGACGCCCCGGCCGACCCGAGTACGCCGGGCGAGCTGGGCGCCCCGGCCGCCCCGGCGCACGGCGCGTCCCCGGCGGAGGCCCCCGCGCCCGGCGCATCGGCCGCCCCGGCCCACCCCGGCGACCCGGCCCACCCCGGCGACCCCGGCGACCCGGTGGAAGGCTCCGCGCCCGGCGCATCGGTACCGCGCGCGCCCGGCGCCCCCGTGCCGCCCGTGCCCGCCGTGCCCGCCGTGCCCGCCGTCCGGCCGCCCGCCGACGACGACGTGGCCGGGCTGCGGGTCGCCCCGCCACCGCCCGGCGGGGCCCGGGCGCGGGTCACCGTCACCCTGCGCGCCGAGGGCGACGAGCTGCTGCTCCGGGTCGCGGACAGCGGGCCCGGCGTCGACCCGGACCGCGCCGAGGACGTCTTCCGGCGCGGCTGGTCCACCCACGGCCCCGGCCGGGGCATCGGGCTGGCCCTCGTGCGGCAGGCGGTGCGCCGGGGGCACGGGAGCGTCACACTGGGCCGTGGCCCGGACGGCGGCGCCGAGTTCACCGTGCGCCTGCCGCTGACCAGGGCCGACGCATCCGGTCCGGCCAGACCCGTGGAGAGCCGCGCATGACCATCCGAGTCCTCGTCGTGGAGGACGACCCCGTCGCGGCGGACGCGCACGCGCTCTATGTGGGCCGGGTCGCCAGCTTCTCCGTCGTCGGCACCGTCCACTCGCGGGCGGCGGCCGTGCGCACCCTGGAACGCGCCGACGTGGACCTGCTGCTGCTCGACCTGTACCTGCCGGACGGCCACGGCCTCCAACTGGTCCGCTCGCTGCGCGCGGCCGGGCACTCGGCCGATGTGATCGCCGTGACCTCGGCCCGCGATCTGGCGGTGGTCCGCGAGGGCGTGTCCCTCGGGGTGGTGCAGTACGTCCTCAAGCCGTTCACCTTCGCGACCCTGCGGGACCGGCTGGACCGGTACGCCGAGTTCCGGACGGCCGCCGGGGAGGCCAGCGGCCAGGACGAGGTGGACCGCGCCCTGTCCGCCCTGCGGGCGCCGCGCGCGGAGACGGCCCTCCCCAAGGGCCTGAGCGCTCCGACCCTGGAGGCCGTCACACGGACCCTGCGGGAGGCGGCGGAGGGCCTGACCGCGACCGAGGCGGCCGGCGCGGTGGGCATCTCCCGGATCACGGCCCGCCGCTATCTGGAGCACCTGGTGACGGCGGGCCGGGCCGTGCGCGCCCCGCAGTACGGGCAGGTCGGGCGGCCGGAACTCCAGTACCGCTGGCTCAGCTCCCGCCGCTGACCCGGGCCCGCCCGCCGGAGGCCGGCTGCCCCTGCCCCCGGCCCGCCCGCCGGGGAACAGCCGCCGCGCCCCCAGTGGTCGGAGCGTTCCGCCCGAATCCGGCGAATGATCACTTCATACGTTTCTCCGAGCGGTGACTCCGGAGGAACGCACCGTAGTCGCCGCCCCGTCCGCGCCCCTACGGTGACCCGCGTGCAGCCCAGCCCTTCCCCGCCCTTCAACGCCCTGGCCGCGCGCCGTCTGCGCGAAGCCCTCGGCATGGCCCCGGTCCACGTCGCCTACGGTCTGCGTGCGCAGTACGGCCTCCCCGCCACCCCGGAGACCGTCGTGGCGTGGGAGCGGGGGGTGAGCACGCCCGACACACGTGAGCTGACCGCGCTCGCGGGAGTCCTGTGGTGCTCCCCCGCCGAACTCCTCGCCGCCGCGACGACCTTGCGCGAGCACCGCATCGCCCGGGGCTGGACCCGCGAGGACTTCGCCCGGCGGGTGGGCCTGGACGCCTCCTCGTACGGGCGGATGGAGGACACCGGCCGCTGGCTGGGCAACGAGCGGCAGACCGCCGCCCTCGCCGAGTCCCTCCAGCTCACCCCGCGCGCCCTGATGGCGGCGACCGGACGAGACGAGCAACTCGCCGAGCTGCTGCGCTCCGCGGTCGGGGCGCGCTGGCAGGCGTACGTCCGGCCGGTGTCCCGGATGGTGCCGCTGGGCCGGGAGACGGTGGAGCAGGTCCTCCAGCGTCTGCACGCGGACTACCAGTCGCGCATGGTGGCCACGCTGAGCTGGGGCGACGCCACGGAGGACACCGGCGGGGCGGGCCGCGACCTGCTGGACCGGATCGTGGACCACTTCTGGTCCCTGGCCGAGGGCCGCCCGGGCCCGACCTGAACCAGGCCGGCCTGGTTCCGGGCGGACCCGAACGCGCCCCGGCCCGACGGGACCCTGAACCGGCCCCGGCCCGGAAACCAGAAAGCCGGAAGAACCGGAAGAGCTAGAAGACGGACTCCGCCTCGTACATCCGGTCCTCCGGCACGGTCTTGAGCCGGGTCACCGCCTCCGCCAGCGGCACCATCACGATGTCCGTGCCGCGCAGGGCCGTCATCCTCCCGAACTCGCCCCGGTGCGCCGCCTCCACCGCGTGCCAGCCGAAGCGGGTCGCGAGCACCCGGTCGTACGCGGTCGGCGTGCCGCCGCGCTGGACGTGGCCGAGGATGACCGGCTTCGCCTCCTTGCCGAGGCGCAGCTCCAGCTCCGCCGCGAGCCGGTTGCCGATGCCCTGGAAGCGCTCGTGCCCGAACTGGTCGATCTCGCCCTTGGCGTACTCCATGGTGCCCTCGGCCGGATGGGCGCCCTCGGCGACGCAGATCACGGCGAACTTCTTGCCGCGCGCGAAGCGTTCCTCGACCATCTTGACTAGGTCGTCGATCTGGAAGGGCCGTTCCGGCAGGCAGATGCCGTGGGCGCCGCCCGCCATTCCGGACTCCAGGGCGATCCAGCCCGCGTGCCGGCCCATGACCTCCACCACCATCACCCGCTGGTGGGACTCGGCGGTGGTCTTGAGCCGGTCGATGGCCTCGGTGGCGACCATGACGGCCGTGTCGAAGCCGAAGGTGCGGTCGGTGGAGGAGATGTCGTTGTCGATGGTCTTCGGCACCCCGACGACCGGCAGTCCGGCCTCCGCGAGGATGCGGGAGGCGGTCAGGGTGCCCTCGCCGCCGATGGGGATGAGGGCGTCGATGCCGTGGCGCTGCGCCAACTCGGCCGCGTTCTCGGCGGCTTCGCGCAGCCGGTCGCGCTGGAGGCGGGTGGAGCCGAGGATGGTGCCGCCGCGGGCCAGGATGCCGCCCACCGCGTTGAGGTCGAGGGGGCGGTAGTGGCCGTCGAGCAGCCCTCTGAACCCATCCTCGAAGCCGATGACCTCGTCGCCGTGACCGGTCAGCGCGCGGTGCACGACCGAGCGGATGACCGCGTTCAGACCCGGGCAGTCGCCGCCCGCGGTGAGGACTCCGATGCGCATCGTGCCGTCTCTCCTGCCCGTCGCCGAACGTGTGAGCTCGGGTCCGATTGTCACACGGCCGGGGTGACCACCGCGCTCCCGGAGCCGTCGGCGGACCCCCGGGGGGAACCCTCCGGCCGCGACCTCCGCCCGGCGGGCGTCCTACCCATCCGCGAGGGTATTGTCAAGAGGGCGGCACCGCTCCGGGCGGGTTTTTTCTTGCCCTCTCCCGGGCCCCACCGGGCTCCCTCCGGGCCCTTCCGGGCAAGCGGTCCGCCGGGACCACGACGGCACACCACAACCACGCCACACCACTTCACAGGTGAAGCGACACAGGAACGGGAGAGCACGCGTGACGCGCAGGGGGCACCACCCACCGAAGGTAGGGGGAGTTTATGTGACCGGGATCGACCGGGGTGACGGTCGGCAGGTGGTCGAACTGGGGGTCATGGAGCTCCTGACCCGGCAGGTGGACCGGGTGGGGGTGTTCCGCCCCCTGGTCCACGACGGCCCGGACCGCCTCTTCGAGCTGCTGCGGGCCCGCTACCGGCTCTCCCAGGACCCGGCCACGGTCTACGGCCTGGACTACGACGAGGCCGGTGCCCTCCAGGCCGAGAAGGGCACCGACGAACTGGTCTCCCGCCTGGTGGAACGGTTCCTCGCGGTCGCCCGGGAGTACGAGGTCGTCCTCGTCCTCGGCACGGACTACGCGGACACCCAGCTCCCCGACGAGCTGGCGCTCAACGCCCGGCTGGCGAACGAGTTCGGCGCCTCCGTCATCGCGGTCGTCGGCGGCAAGGGCCAGACCCCCCAGTCGGTGCGCGCCGAGACCCGCAACGCCTTCCGCGCCTACGAGGGCCTGGGCTGCAACGTCCTCGCCATGGTCGCCAACCGGGTGAACCCGCAGGAGCGCGACGGCATAGCCGAGCGGCTCGCGGCCCGCCTCCCCGTCCCCGCCTACGTCCTCCCCGACGAGCCCGCCCTCGCCGCCCCCACGGTCGCCCAGATCACCCACACCCTCGGCGGCACGGTGCTGCTCGGCGACGACTCGGGGCTCGCCCGCGACGCCCTGGACTTCGTCTTCGGCGGCGCGATGCTGCCCAGCTTCCTGCCCGCCCTGACCCCCGGCTGTATGGTGGTCACCCCCGGCGACCGGGCCGACCTGGTCATCGGGGCGCTCGCCGCGCACTCCGCCGGCACCCCGCCCATCGCGGGTCTGCTGCTGACCCTGAACGAGCGCCCCAGCGAGGAGGTCCTGACCCTCGCGGCCCGTCTCGCCCCCGGCACCCCGGTCGTCTCCGTGACCGGCAACAGCTTCCCGACGGCGGCCGAACTCTTCTCCCTCGAAGGCAAGTTGAACGCCACCACGCCCCGCAAGGCGGAGACCGCCCTCGGGCTCTTCGAGCGGTATGTCGACACCACCGACCTGCTGGCCCGGCTCGCGGTGGCCCGCAGCGGGCGGGTGACGCCGATGATGTTCGAGCACGACCTGCTGGAGCAGGCCCGCGCCGAGCGCCGCCGGGTGGTCCTGCCCGAGGGCACCGAGGAGCGGGTGCTGCGCGCGGCCGATGTGCTGCTGCGCCGGGACGTCTGCGACCTGACCCTTCTCGGCGACACCGAGCAGATCCGCAAGAAGGCCGCCGACCTGGGCATCGACCTGTCCGCCGCGCAGCTCATCGACCCCGCCGCCTCCGAGCTGCGCCAGCGCTTCGCCGAGCGGTACGCGGAGCTGCGCAAGCACCGGGGCGCGACGGTGGAGCTGGCGTACGACGTGGTCTCGGACGTCAACTACTTCGGCACCCTGATGGTGCAGGAGGGCCTGGCGGACGGCATGGTGTCCGGCTCGGTCCACTCCACGGCGGCCACGATCCGCCCGGCCTTCGAGATCATCAAAACCAAGCCGGAGGCGTCGATCGTCTCCTCGGTCTTCTTCATGTGCCTCGCCGACCGGGTGCTCGTGTACGGCGACTGCGCGGTCAACCCGGACCCGAACGCCGAGCAGCTCGCGGACATCGCGATCCAGTCGGCGGCGACGGCCGCCCGCTTCGGGGTGGAGCCCCGGATCGCGATGCTCTCCTACTCCACGGGCACCTCCGGCTCCGGCGCGGACGTGGACAAGGTGCGCGAGGCGACCAAGCTGGTGCGCGAGGCCCGGCCGGACCTGCTGATCGAGGGGCCGATCCAGTACGACGCGGCGGTGGACCCCTCGGTGGCGGAGACGAAGCTGCCCGGCTCGGAGGTGGCCGGCCGGGCGACAGTGCTGATCTTCCCGGACCTCAACACCGGCAACAACACGTACAAGGCGGTGCAGCGTTCGGCCGGCGCGGTCGCCGTGGGCCCGGTCCTCCAGGGTCTGCGCAAGCCCGTCAACGACCTGTCGCGGGGCGCGCTCGTCAGCGACATCGTCAACACCGTCGCGATCACCGCGATCCAGTCCCAGGACCCCGCCCGGGCCGCCCGGGCCGTGCCGTCGTCCACCCCGTCCGCGTCGCCGTCCCCCCAGGAGCCCACCGCATGACCGCCACCCGTGTCCTCGTCCTCAACTCCGGTTCCTCCTCGCTGAAGTACCAGCTGCTCGACATGCGGGACTCCTCGCGGCTGGCCGTCGGCCTGGTGGAGCGGATCGGCGAGGCGACCTCGCGGCTGGTGCACCGGCCGCTCTCCGGCGGCGGCGCGGAGCCCCGGGAGCGTTCCGGCGCGATCGCCGACCACGACGCGGCGCTGAAGGCGGTGGCCGAGGAGCTGACGCACGACGGCCTGGGCCTGGACTCCCCCGAACTGGCCGCGATCGGGCACCGGGTGGTGCACGGCGGGCTGCGGTTCACCGCCCCCACCGTCCTCACCGAGGAGGTGCTGGCGGAGATCGAGCGGCTGGTCCCGGTCGCGCCCCTGCACAACCCGGCGAACCTGACGGGCATCCGCACCGCGCAGGCGCTCCGCCCCGAACTGCCGCAGGTCGCGGTCTTCGACACGGCCTTCCACACCACGATGCCGGAGGCGGCGGCACGGTACGCGATCGACGTGGAGACCGCCGACGCGCACCGCATCCGCCGCTACGGCTTCCACGGCACCTCGCACGCGTACGTCTCCCGCGAGACGGCGGCGCTGCTGGGCAAGGACCCGTCCGAGGTGAACGTCATCGTGCTGCACCTGGGCAACGGCGCCTCGGCCTCCGCCGTGCGCGGCGGGCGCTGTGTGGAGACCTCCATGGGGCTGACCCCCTTGGAAGGGCTGGTGATGGGTACGCGCTCCGGTGACATCGACCCGGCGGTCACCTTCCACCTCCGGCGGGTGGCGGGCATGTCGACCGACGAGATCGACGCGCTGCTGAACAGGAAGAGCGGACTCGTGGGCCTGTGCGGCGACAACGACATGCGGGAGATCCGCCGCCGGATCGACGAGGGCGACGAGCGGGCGGCCCTCGCGTTCGACGTCTATGTGCACCGGCTGAAGAAGTACATCGGCGCCTACTACGCGGTCCTCGGCCGGGTGGACGCGCTGGTGTTCACCGCCGGGGTCGGGGAGAACGCGGCGCCGGTGCGGGCGGCCGCGGTGGCCGGTCTGGAGGAACTCGGCATCGCGGTGGACGCGGAGCTGAACGAGGTCCGCTCCGGCGGGGCGCGGCTGATCTCGCCGGAGTACGCGCGGGTGGCCGTGGCCGTGGTGCCCACCGACGAGGAACTGGAGATCGCCCGGCAGACCTTCGCCCTGGTGGCCCCGGAGGCCGCCGCCGCGAATGAGTCGGCCGCGAATTCCGGGAAGGAATCCGGACCGGAGCGGAGGACCGGAGAAGTGAACGCCTGAGCACCCGCCCGCCCATTTGTACATTCCACCAGACGGAATATTCCACAGGGAAACAAACCGATAGGATCCGCCTTATGCGCCGTTCCAAAATCGTTTGCACACTGGGCCCCGCCGTCGACTCCTACGAGCAGCTCAAAGCGCTCATCGAGGCCGGCATGAACGTGGCCCGTTTCAACATGAGCCACGGGACCCACGCTGAGCACGAGGAGCGGTACCACCGCGTGCGCCAGGCGTCCGAGGACACCGGCCGCGCGGTGGGCGTGCTGGCCGACCTCCAGGGCCCCAAGATCCGTCTGGAGACCTTCGCGGAGGGACCGGTCGAACTGGTCCGCGGCGACGAGTTCACCATCACCACCGAGGACGTCCCCGGCGACAAGTCGGTCTGCGGCACCACGTACAAGGGCCTGCCCGGTGATGTGTCCAAGGGCGACCAGGTCCTGATCAACGACGGCAACGTCGAGCTGCGCGTGGTCGAGGTCGAGGGCCCGCGGGTGAAGACGATCGTGGTCGAGGGCGGTGTCGTCTCCGACCACAAGGGCATCAACCTGCCCGGCGCGGCGGTCAACGTCCCGGCCCTGTCCGAGAAGGACGTCGAGGACCTGCGCTTCGCGCTGAACATGGGCTGCGACATGGTCGCCCTGTCCTTCGTCCGCAACGCCGACGACGTCCGGGACGTCCACAAGGTGATGGACGAGGTCGGCCGCCGGGTGCCGGTCATCGCCAAGGTGGAGAAGCCGCAGGCCGTCGAGAACATGCAGGACGTCGTGATGGCGTTCGACGGGGTGATGGTGGCCCGCGGCGACCTGGCCGTGGAGTACCCGCTGGAGCGGGTCCCGATGGTCCAGAAGCGGCTCATCGAGCTGTGCCGGCGGAACGCCAAGCCGGTGATCGTGGCGACCCAGATGATGGAGTCGATGATCACCAACTCCCGCCCCACCCGCGCCGAGGCGTCCGACGTCGCCAACGCGATCCTGGACGGCGCGGACGCGGTGATGCTCTCGGCCGAGTCCTCGGTCGGCGCGTACCCGATCGAGACGGTCAAGACGATGTCGAAGATCGTGACCGCGGCGGAGGAGGAGCTGCTCTCCAAGGGCCTCCAGCCGCTCGTCCCGGGCAAGAAGCCGCGCACCCAGGGCGGTTCGGTCGCCCGCGCCGCCTGCGAGATCGCGGACTTCCTGGACGGCAAGGCGCTGATCGCATTCACCAAGTCCGGTGACACCGCCCGCCGGCTCTCCCGCTACCGCGTCCAGCAGCCGATCCTCGCCTTCACGACCGAGGCCGAGACCCGCAACCAGCTCACCCTGAGCTGGGGCGTCGAGTCCTTCGTGGTGCCCCACGTCGGCAACACGGACGCCATGGTCGACCTGGTGGACGCGGAGCTGCTGAAGCTCCAGCGCTACAACCAGGGCGACACCATGATCATCACGGCCGGCTCCCCGCCCGGCGTCCCCGGCACCACCAACATGGTCCGGGTCCACCACCTGGGCGGCGAGAAGGGCTGACACCCGGCCCGGCAGCGCGAAGGCCGTGGGACGCACCCCCCTGAACGGGTGCGGCCCACGGCCTCTTTCGCGGCTCCCGGTGGCCCTCGCGGCTTCCGGTGGTCCGGTGTCCTGGTGCTCCGGGGTCAGTTCCCCGGGCGGGCCAGGTAGTTGTGCAGGCCCGGGACCGTCAGCGTGCCGCCGAACTGGCCGGCCTGCTTGACCGTGACGTCGGTGAACATCGCGAAGGGGACGTTCAGCGGCGGCGGGGTCTGGGGGCTGAAGGTGATCGGGATGATGCCGAAGAGGTTGCCCTTCAGCTGCTCCGTGTACATGGTCACCGTGCCGTTGCGGATGGTCGAGGTCGAGCCCGACCGCGCCTTGACATGGCCCTGGGTGCCGTCCGGGCCGACGGTGATCTGGTGCAGGTCCCGGATGTCCACGCCGGAGGCGGTGAACTTCAGGACCTTCTTGATCTTGCCGCTGCTGGTCTTCACCTCGACGATGCCGTGGTAGTCCAGCCCGGTGAGGGTGAGCATCGAGCTCTCCAGCACCCACGGCTCGTCCGGCAGCAGCGGGATGCCCGGCTCGCCCTCGGCGGCCGCGAGGGCCTCCGGGTCGGGGGTGGGGCAGGGGAAGCGCGGCTTGGCGCCGTCCGGGATGTCCTCGTCCGGCCGGGCCTGAAGGCCCTTGGCGTCCTCGTCCAGTTCCTCCACGGTGGCACCGGCCTTGTCGGCCGCGTCGCGGATGGCGCGCTCGGTCCGGTCGGCCGGGGTCTCCGGCTTCTCGGCGGGCTCCTCGGAGGGCTTCGCCGACGGCTTCTGGGAGGGCTGCTCGGCGGGCTTCTTCGACGGGGTGTCCGCGGGCTCCTCGGCCGGCTTCTGGGAGGGCTTCTCCGCCGGCGCGGTGCTCTCCGCGGGGTCGGGGCTCCGCTCCTCGTCCTTGTCCGGGTCGAAGAGGTCCTTGAGCTTCTCGCCCAGGCCCAGCGGGTCCAGCGGGTGGCGGGACTCGCTCGGCTCGGGAGCGGGGGCCTGGTCGGCCGCCTCTCCACCCTTGTCCGCACTCTTGTCCGCGGCCTTGCCGCCGTCCTGTGCCGCGCCCGCGGACGGGCTCTCGGACGGCTTCGGCTCCCCGTCCCGCCCGTCGTTCGCCTCGGTGCCGGAGGTCGCGCTCGGCGAGGGCTCGGGAGCCGGACTCTCGTCGGCCGAGGGGGACTCGGACGGCTTCGCCGACTCGGTGGGCTTCGGGGACTCCTCCTCCACGGGCTCGTCCGAGCGGGTCACGCACGGGCCGGGCGCGAAGGGGATGTCCTTCTCGTCGGCGAGAGCCGGCTTCGGGGTGAGGCCCATGCCCACGAACACGGCGGTGGGCATCGCGGCCAGGGCGAACGCCTTGCCGGCCGGCCGCTGGAGCCTGGTCAGCAGGGACTTGCGCGGAGCGGCATGGCGCGGCCCCCGCCGCTCCCGGGCGTCACCGCCCTCAGCCGTGGCCGGCTGTATCTCGTCACCCCGCACTGTTCCTCCCGCCGTCGGCGTGGGCAGTCGTCTCGGTCACGTTCGTGTCGTACGGCTCGTCGGCGCGCTGCGCCGGTACGGGCGGTTCGGCCGGCGGGTAGGCGGCGGCCTTGCGCGAGGCGGCGGTGTCGTCGTCCGCCGGGGCGGCCGGCTTGGCGGGCGCCCAGGAGACGGACAGCGCGCCGCCGATCATCGCGAACAGGAAGCCCACGAGGAAGCCGCCGATGTTGGACACCGGAAGCGAGATCAGGGCGAGGACGATCGCGGCGACGCCCGCGAACACCCGCACGGCGGCCTGGAACCACATGGTGAGGCCGAGCGTGACGAGCAGGACGCCGATGATGAGCGACCCGGCGCCGGCCGTGGTGGCCATGGCGATCGTCATGTTGCCGAGGCGGAGATCGGCGTACGGAAGGTAGGCGATCGGCAGGCCGCCGATCATGGTGAAGAGGCCCGCCCAGAACGGCCGCTGTCCGCGCCAGGTACGAAAGCCCCGCCGGAAGACGCGGAGGAAGTGCTCGTTCCGCTGAGGTGCTGCGGAAGTCTCGGCGCTCATGGATAAAGCTCCCTGATGCTGGCGTTGCTGGGGATGGGACGGGCGGACGGGGGCTCGGCGCCCCTACCCGCCCGTCCCTGACAGGGCGTCAGCCCTTGAAGCACTCCTTGTCGGTGCCCCGGTGCAGCTTCAGCTTCAGTCCGCTGAGCTTGAACGTGCCGGCCGTGGTCGCCCACGCCTTCTGTTCGACGTTGGTCAGGACGGCCCCATCGGCCCGCTGACCGAAGCCGTGCGGGTTGGCACGGGTGCCCGGCTGGATGCCCGGGAAGCCCTTTTCCTTGCCCTCCTGCAGAGAGCCCGCCGCGACGCCGATGTCGATCGTCTTGAACTCGGCGTCGGCCTCGAGGTCGGAGACATCGAGGTACAGGTCCGTCGCCTTGACCGGGTTCTTCGGGTCCTGGCCGGCCCGGAGCTCCAGGGTGACGTTGCCGATGAACGGCACGTCCGGCGTGACCACCGACTGGCACATGTTGGTGATCGTGGCCGTCTTGAAGCCGGACACGGCCACCGGAGCGGCGAAGTCCTTGCCGTCCAGCGTCTTGCCCTGCGCGACGCTGCCGTACTGCACGAAATCCGTGCCTTCGAGCTTCTGCGCCTTGACCTTGAACTCCTGGCCGGAAATGCTGAAGGACGCGGCGAGCGCGCCCTGGGCCAGGCCGATGCCTATCGCGGCCGTTGCGGCCACACTCGGCACCATGACAAGGGCGAACCGCTTCCATCTGGTTCCGCCACGAGTCACAGACTCCATGACTTTCCTCCTTCTCGGACGTACATCTCCGGTCCGGACCCTCGGGCCCGTCCTGGGATGGGAGAAGTGCTACGTCCTCGGGAAGGAGAGCGCCTGTACTTTCTGGGCGCGTACCGCGTCCGAAACACCGGCGATCACCCCCGAGCGACAACCACTGGCCGCACTCTCGCGCAACCGGTCGGACAGGCCCTGCCGTTCGGCAGGAACCCCCCTGTCCGCGGCCGGCGCCACTGCCGCCGGCCGGCCCGGTGGGGACCCAACGGACCGCGAGCACGGCTGGAAGCCGGGCCGGTGCGGTATTGGACCGAGCGTCGCCGATCGTGGTCCATTCCCGGCCTCGGCACAAGGGGGTTCGTTACTGGCTAGTAACGGCCTGATAACCACGCCACGACCGCGCGATGTCGGGCATGTACACAGGGTGCCGCTGCGTGAGGCGCCAGAGTGGCGGAAACATCACGAAAGCCGGACAGAACAAGCCGGTTGCGGTACTCGGAGTAACCCCGGCGCGAATTACCAAGTTTTGGCAAAGCACGGCTGCGCTTTGTCACTGTGTCGCCAAAACGGCGGTGGCGCCGGGGCCGGCGCCACCGCCACAAATCCGTCAGATCGGTACGCTCGGGACGCCGTTGTCAGAAAGCCTGTCAACGCCGTGCCCGCGGGCCTCACTCAGCGTCCGCGCGACGGATTCCGGACACGCCCCGGGCCCCGCCCGGGCGGGGCCCGGCGGGTCGCCCCGCGCGGATCACCCCGGACGGGTCAGAAGAGCACCCGTGCCAGCGCCTGGCGGGCCGCGGTCACCCGCGGGTCCTCCGGACCGACGACCTCGAAGAGTTCGAGCAGCCGGAGCCGGGCGCGGTCGCGCTCCTCACCGGCCGTGCGCCGCACGGTGTCCACCAGCCGCCCGAAGGCGTCCTCGACATGGCCGCCGACGAGGTCCAGGTCGGCCGCGTCGATCTGCGCGGGCACGTCCGAGGGGTCGTCCGCGGCCGCCTTGCGCACCGCCTGCGGGTCCATCCCCTGGACCCGGCCGAGGAGTTCGGCCTGGGCGAGGCCGAGCTTGGCCTCGGTGTTGCCCGGGTCGTCGGCCAGCACGTTCTTGTACGCCTGGACGGCGCCGGGGAAGTCACCGGCGTCCAGGGCGTCCATGGCGGCGCCCAGCAGCCCGTCGTGCGGCCCGGCGAGCGGCGCGGGCTCGGCGGCGGGCCCGTCCTCGGCGTCCGCGTCCACGATCAGACCGGTCAGGCCGAAGCGCTCCTCGGCGACCTGGACGAGCTGGTCCAGCGTCTGGCGGATCTGGGCCTCGGGGGCCGCGCCCTGGAAGAGGGGCAGCGCCTGCCCGGCGACGACGGCGAAGACCGCCGGGATGCCCTGCACGCCGAACTGCTGCATCAGCATCTGGTTGGCGTCCACGTCGATCTTGGCGAGGACGAAACGGCCGTTGTACTCCCTGGCCAGCCGGTCCAGCAGCGGGCTCAGCTGCTTGCACGGCTCGCACCACTCGGCCCAGAAGTCGATGACGACGGGCACCTCGGTGGAGCGCTGGAGGACGTCGCGCTCGAAGCGCGCCTCGTCGGTGTCGATCACCAGACTCGCGGGCGACACGGCCCCGCCGCCGCCCTCCCGGGCGGCCGTGGCACGGGCCTGCTCGGCCTTGGCCTTGGCCTCACCGGCCGCCTTCACCGCGGCGAGGTCGACGACGCCGCTCATGGACATGTTCCTAGGCTGCATGCGTACATCCTCCCCCTTCCGCGCGCACATGTGAAAAGCCGGATGTGCGATCCGGCGGGACGGCGCCGGGTCCCCACCTCGGCGCCTGTGGTTGTCGCTGGAGCCGGGCTCGGTCGCCAGGCTTTCGCTACGGGTCGTAGCGTATCTGTACGAGGCCCGGACCGTGTGAGATTTCCCCGGTGAACTGCCTCACAGGGAACCGCCTACCGGCCGGTATGGTCTCCGGCATGGCCCGCAGCACCACTCCCCCCGAACCGGCACAGGAGCCCCGCCCCGCCCGCACCGGCCGACCGCGCAGCGCCGAGGCCGACGCGGCGATCCTGGAGGCCACCCGCGCCTCCCTGGTGGAACTGGGCTGGTCGAAGCTGACGATGGCGGACGTGGCGACCCGGGCGGGCGTCGCCAAGACGACCCTCTACCGCCGCTGGGCCAACAAGAACGAACTCGTCGTGGACGCGGTCGCCGTCCTCTTCGACGAGCTGGAGCTGCCCGACCGGGGCAGCCTCGCGGCGGACGTGGAGGGCGTGGTCCTCCAGTTCGCCCGGCTGCTCGCCCACCCGGAGACCAAGACCGCCCTGATGGGCGTGGTCGCGGAGTCGACGTGCGACGACGCGCTGCGGGCGCGGATCCGCTCGGCGATCGTGGAGCGGCAGAAGCGGCTGGTGGTCGTGGGCCGCCACCGGGCCCAGGAGCGCGGTGAACTCCCCTACGAGTCCGACCCGGAGGAGTCCGCCCGCACCACGGACCTGATCTTCGACGTGGTGGCGGGCGCGGTGGTGCACCGGACCCTGGTGAGCGCGGAGCCGGTGGACGCGGAGTGGGCACGGCGCTTCACGGCGCTGCTGCTCTCGGGGCTGGGCGCCGTGTCCGCGTAGGCGTGGGGCACCCGCTGGTAGGCGGCGATCCGGCCGGCCGCGCCGCGCAGGACGCTCTCCACGGGGATCGGC
>NZ_JBEXXN010000084.1:0-21043 GCF_040630445.1 Streptomyces sp. NPDC005805 | reverse complement strand
GGCACGGCGGGCGTCCCGGCGGCGCACGGCGCGGGTGGCCGCGTCGGCCGGGGCGGCCGGGGCGGGGCCGGGGGCGCGGCGGCCGCTGCGGGAGCCGATCCGGTCAGCGGGGCCGAGGACGGCGCGGAAGCTGCCCCGGCCGCTACGGCGGGCGCGGAGGGGGCCGAGGCCGCAGGGATCAGCGAGGCGCAGGCCGAGCTCGCCGCGCAGCGGGAGTTGCGGGAGCGGATCGCGCGGCGGCGGGCCGGGCGGGAGGGGCCGGTGGAGAGCGGGGGGAAGCTCAGCGGGACCGCCGCCGATCTGCTCGCCGCCGTGCGGGCGGTGGAGAGCGGTTCGGCCGCCGGAACCGAGTTCTTCGACGCCGCGCCCCCGCGCCCCGCGCCACAGGTGACGGCCCGGCCCGAGCCCGCCGCCCCGCAGCGGGAGGTCGCGCCGGGGACGCTGGACGAGGTGCGGGCCGTGCTCGCCCGGGGCGGGGCGCCCGAGAGCCTCGCGGGCCCCGTGGCCGAGGTGCTCGGGGAGTCCGCCGCCGCGCTGCTCGCCGAGGACCCGTGGCAGCTCCTCTCCGTGCCCGAGGTGCGCCCCGAGCAGGCGGACGGCTTCGCGCGGGCGCTGCTCGGCCCCGAGTGCGGCCCCGGTGACGAGCGCCGCGCCGCCGCCCTGGTGGCCTGGGTGCTGGAGCACGCCGCCGTGCGCGGCCACACCGTCCAGGAGGTCTCCGCCGTCCGCGCGGCCCTCGCCCAGCGCCAGGTCCCGGAGCCGGACAAGGCCGTGGAACTGGCCGTCGAGACCGGTGCCGCGCTCGTCTTCCAGGGCGGGGTGGAGGAGACCGCCGACGACGCCCCCGAGGAGGAGCCCGCCGCCCCCGTGCCCGTACTCCTCGGGCTGGACCGGTACGCGATGGCCGAGGAGAGCCTCGCCGAAGGGCTCGCCCGGCTCGCCCGCACCGGTCCCTCCGAGGAGTGGGAGGGCCCCGAGCTGGTCCGGGCCGCCGGCGCGCACGGGCTCGTGGTGCACACCGGCGGCGAGGCGTCCCGCGCCGAGCCGGTCGCGCTCGTCGCGCACGCCCGGGAGCGCGGGCTGCGCGCCCTGGTGGCCGTGCACAGCCCGAACGGCTGCCGTCGCCTGGGCCCCGAGGCGGACGCGGTCACCGTGGCCGGGCTGCTCGGCGGCTCGGCCGGCCCCGGCCGGGACGAGGACGGGGCCCTCGCCCTGGACCTGCTGGTGGTCCTCGACGCCCCCCAGCTCGACGTGGAGACCGCCGCGATGCTCGTCGAGTCGCTGCCCGACGGCTCCCGCCTGGTGCTCGGCGGCGACCCCGGGGTCCTCGGCTCCGCGGGCGCGGGCCGGGTCTTCGCCGATCTGCTCGCCGCCCGGGTGTGCCCGCAGATCGCCTCCCGCACCCCGGACCCGGGCCCCCTCGGCGAGCTGGTCTCGGGCATCGGCGTCGGCGAGCTGAACCAGGTGGAGGCCCCCGGCAAGGAGCTGGTCATCGTCCCCGTGCGGGACGCGGGCGAGGCCGTCCACCGCACGGTGCAGCTCGTCGCCGACTCCGTGCCGCGCGCCATCGGCGTCCCCGCCGACCGGACGCAGGTGATCACGGTGGGCCACGGCGGCGCGGCCGGCACCCGGGCGCTGAACGCGGCCCTCAAGGAGCGCCTCAACCCCGGCCCCGGCCGCTTCGGGGGCTTCGACCCGGGCGACCGGGTGGCCTACGCCCAGGCCCCGGGCCGGACCCTGACCGGCACCGTGGTCTCGGCCGAGGCGGAGGGGCTGCGGGTGGAGTGCGAGGGCCGCCCGGTGCTGGTGCCCCGGGCCCGGGTGGAGTCCGCGCTGCGCCACGGCTGGGCCGTGACGGCCCATCAGGCGGCCGGGGCCCGCTGGCCGGCCGCCGTGGTCGTGCTGCCGGGCGACGCCGCGCCGGGCCTGAGCCGCCCCTGGGTCTACACGGCCTTCGGCCGCGGCGAGCGGCACGTCTCGGTGGTCCACGGCGTCGACCAGGCGCTCCCCCGGGCCGTCGCCGAGGTCCCGGACGCGCCCCGGTCGACCCGTCTGCGCACCCTGCTGGAGGGCCTGCTCGCGCCGTCCCCCACCTCCTGAGCCGTCCACCGGCACCCGCACCCACCGGCCCCGCACACGAACGGGCGCCCCGTCCGGCCGGGGCCGGGCGGGGCGCCCGAGGGGACGCGGTCGGGGGCGGCGTCAGGCGTCGTCGTCCCGGTCCTCGAAGCCCTCCAGCTCGTCCTCGTCGAAGACCGCACTCACGTCGAACCGGCACACCACCCGTTCCGGGTCGGCCTGGTCGAAGGGGGCGCTCAGCCACTCCCCCGGCTCGGGCAGCTCGTCCGCCGCGGCGACCCAGAGGGTGGAGTCGCCCTCCTCCAGCCCGAACTCCTTGTGCCGCGAGGCGATTTCGTCCGGCTCGAACTCACCGAAGAGGACCCCCAGCGCCGCGTGCACACTGCTGCCCACGACCGGGGCGTCGGAGGGGCGGGCCGGGGCGTCCGGATCGAGGTCGGCGATGCGCTGTGCCTGGGCGAGCAGCCGCTGCGGCTCGGCCACCGCGTAGTCGCGGCGGATGAGGACGCTGAGGGCGTTGGGCTCCTCGGGGCCCGCGTACGGCGGCAGGGAGTCGTCGGCGCCCGGGATCTCGAAGGGGGTCACCTCGTCGTAGCGGTCGTAGAGCCGCTCGTCGTACGCCTCGGCCGCGGCGGCGAGGGCGTTGAAGGACTCGTAGACGGCGGGGTCGTCGTCGCCCGTGCGGTTCTCGACCGCCGCGAGGTGGCGGTCCAGTGCGGCCTTGACCGCGTCGGCGGCGGCACGTACCTCGGCAGCGGTGGGCTGCGCAGCATCAGACATAGTGCGCACGCTATCCGTACCGGGCGGCTGCCCGCACAATAGATGCGATGCCGGAATACGAATTCACAGACGTGTACGTGCCGCGCGGGGTCTCCCGCAGGGAAGCGGCGCGACTGCTCACCGACCACGCCGAGTACGGACACTGGGAGTTGGACCGACTGACGCTGCTGAGAGACGGCAGCCGCCGTGTGCGGCTCCGCCGTCGCATCATCCGCCAGGTGCGCGCCACCTGGTAGACACCTGGCAGGGACCTGGCAGAGGCGTCAATGGCAAGGAGCGGGCCCGTGGAAACGGACCCGCTCCTCGTCGTGCCGCGCACGTGTGGGGCGTGCGTATGTGGGGGGAAGGGAGGGGGCGGCCGGTCCTGACCGTCCGCCGCCCCGTGCGCACCGGTCGTCTAGGCGGCCCGGCGCGCCTTGCGGTAGAGCACGGCGCCCGCGAGCAGCAGGCCCGCACCGACCGGTGCGGCGACGCCCAGAGCGCCCGCGCCCGTCGCGGCGAGGTGCTCCTCCGGCGGCGTGACCGTCTGGGTGCCCGGCGTGTTCGGGGTCCCCGGCTCGCCCGGCTTCTCGGGCGTGACCGGGGTCTCGGGGGTCTCGGGCTCCTCGGGGGTGCCCGGCTTGCCGGGCGGTGTGGGGGTGTCGGGGCCGTTCTCGCAGTCGTTGCCGAACGACGGGTTGAGGAGCCCCCCGATGGTGACGCTGTTCCCGCACGCGTTGACGGGGAGATCGATCGGGACCTGGACCGAGTTGCCCGAGCCGACGCCCGGGGAGTTGCTCGTGCCGCCGTCCGCGTGCGATCCGCCCCCGCCTCCGCCGCCCGTTCCCCGGGAGACGTTGGCGCACTTGTTGCCCATCGCCGGGTTCAGGAGCCCGACGACGTTCACGGTGTTCCCACAGGCGTTCACGGGGACGTGCACGGGCGCCTGGACCGAGTTGCCGGACAGAACGCCGGGAGAGTTCGACGCCCCGCCATTCGCCCCCGAGTCCGCCTGCGCGTAGCCCCCGCCGAGGGCGAGTACGCCCCCCGCGGCCGCCACGGTGACCAGGCCCTTGCGCGTGACCTGTCGCATGGTGATGCCCTGCCTTCCACTTCCTTCGGTACCCCGGTGCACGCCCGGGGAGGAGAACCGGGCGGCTCCGGAGTGCATGGCATGCACTCCGGAGCCGCCCGGAATCCGACCCGGTCCTGGAGCGGTCCGGGCCGCAACGTCACATGAACGTCAGGCGTTGACGCAGGTGTTGCCGAAGGCCGGGTTCAGCAGGCCGATCACGTTGACGGTGTTGCCGCACACGTTGACCGGGACGTGGATCGGCGCCTGGATCAGGTTGCCGGAGAGCACGCCGGGGGAACCGACAGCGGCGCCGTGGGCACCCGAGTCGGCCATGGCGACACCCGCGCCCGCGAGCACCAGACCACCGGTGGCAGCCGCAGCAGCGACGACCTTCTTGATCATTATTCCTCCTAGTTGGCAAAACGGCCCCAACCGCGGACCGCATCACCTGTAACGAGGGGGAGGCACGGGGGCTACGAGGCGAAACCCCCGTTCACTCTTTCCGGTGGGCGGCGGACAGACGGACGATTTGCGGCAGCCTCGACGGCGGCCGGCCCGGGGGCCGGGCTCAGCAGGCGTCGAGGAAGCGGTCCAGCACCCGGACCCCGAACTTCAGGCCGTCCACCGGGACCCGCTCGTCCACACCGTGGAACATGCCCGCGAAGTCCAGCTCCGGGGGCAGCTTCAGCGGCGCGAAGCCGAAGCAGCGGATGCCGAGGTCGTCGAAGGACTTGGCGTCGGTGCCGCCGGAGAGCATGTACGGCACGGCCCGCGCGATGGGGTCCTCGGCCTTGAGGGCCACCTGCATGGCGTCCACGAGGGCGCCGTCGAAACTGGTCTCCAGGGCCTTGTCGCCGTGCACGTCCTCCCGCCGGACCCGGGGGCCGAGGAGCCGGTCCAGGTCCGCGAGGAACTCCTCCTCGTAGCCGGGCAGGAACCGCCCGTCGACATGGGCGGTGGCCTGGCCGGGGATGACGTTCACCTTGTAGCCGGCGCCGAGCATGGTCGGGGCCGCGGAGTTGCGCAGGGTCGCGCCGACCATCTTGGCGATGCCGCCCAGCTTGGCGAGGGTGGCCTCCATGTCCTCGGGGTCGAGAGGGGTGCCCAGCGCGTCGGACAGCTCGTCGAGGAAGGAGCGGACGGTCTTGGTGACCCGGACCGGCCAGGTGTGGCGGCCCAGCCGGCCGACGGCCTCGCACAGCTCGGTGATCGCGTTGTCGTCATTGGTCATCGAGCCGTGCCCGGCGGTGCCCTCGACCGTGAGGCGCATCCAGTGCATGCCCTTCTGCGCGGTCTCCACCAGGTAGAGGCGCAGGTTCTCGTTGACCGTGAAGGAGAAGCCGCCGACCTCGCCGATCGCCTCGGTGACGCCCTCGAAGAGGTCCGGGTGCTTGTCGACGAGGTACCGCGCGCCGTAGGTGCCGCCGGCCTCCTCGTCGGCGAGGAAGGCGAGCACGACGTCGCGCGGGGGCTTGCGGCCGGTGCGCAGCCGCTCGCGCACCACCGCGAGGGTCATGGCGTCCATGTCCTTCATGTCCACCGCGCCCCGGCCCCAGACGCAGCCGTCCGCGATCTCGCCGGAGAAGGGGTGGTGGGTCCAGTCCTCCGCGTTCGCCGGGACGACGTCCGTGTGGCCGTGGATGAGCAGCGCGGGGCGGGACGGGTCCTCGCCCTCGATCCGGGCCACGGTGGAGGCGCGGCCCTTGTGCGACTCGAAGATCCGCGGTTCGAGGCCCACCTCGGCGAGCTTCTCGGCGACGTACTCGGCCGCCGCGCGCTCACCGGGGCCGGAGTGGTCGCCGTAGTTGCTGGTGTCGATCCGGATCAGCTCACGGCAGAGGTCGACGACCTCGTCCTCGCCCGAGACCGCCGGGGCCGTCCTGTCCTCGCTCACGCGTTCCTCCCGCTGTCGCTGCTGGTGGTCCACCCCCCATCCTCCCGCCACCGGGCCCTCCGCCCAAGGGCGACCACCGGCCGTCACACCGTGTTCACCACCGGGACCCGCGGCCGGGCGGGCCCTCGGGGGGTGCCGGGGGCGCTCGGGGGGTGTGATCGAGGGGGGTCGAATGTTTGCTATGGTTTTCCACGTCGGAGCGGCCCGGGGCCGCGAGACAGACACCTTGTCCGGGTGGCGGAATGGCAGACGCGCTAGCTTGAGGTGCTAGTGCCCTTTATCGGGCGTGGGGGTTCAAGTCCCCCCTCGGACACCAGCAGAGACCCCAGTCGATCTGGGGTCTTTTGCGTTTCCGGGCCCTTCCCCTGCCCGCCCGCCCTGAGCCGCGCCCGCCCGGTCGGTCGTCGATACTGAGGAAATGGGCAATCTCGGGCGAAACGCCCCGGCGGGCCGGCAGGGTGAGCGGGTGGCGCCGGGGGACGGGCCGGTGGGCGGCGGTCCGGGGGCCCGGCGTGGTGGGGCGGGGCGGTGGGGGCTGTCGCGGGTGAAGCCGCGGACCGTCGCCGGGCAGGTGTTCCTGCTGCAGCTGGTGGTCGTCCTGGTGCTCATCGCCATCGCCGTCGTGGTCCTCGTGATCCAGGACCGCAACCGTGCGATCCAGGAGGCCCGCGACCGGTCGCTGGTGGCGGCCGAGGCGTTCGCGAACGCCCCGGGGACCGCGGAGGCGATGCAGAGCGACGACCCGACGGCGGCGCTCCAGCCACGGGCCGAGGCGGTGCGCAGGAACACCGGCGTCGACTACGTCGTGGCGCTGAGCCCCTACGGCTTCCGGTGGACCCATCCGGACCCGGACCAGGTCGGGAAGCATGTGTCCACCTCCTACGGCGAGGCCCTTGAGGGCGAGCCGCACCAGACGACCTTCGACAGCAGTCTGGGGAAGGCGGTCGACTCGACGGTGGCCGTCTTCGACGAGAACGGGACCGCGGTCGGCCTGGTCACCGTGGGCGTCACGGTCGACAAGGTGACCGACGTGGTGCAGCACCAGCTGCCGGTGCTCTTCACCGCCGGCGGGGTCGCGCTGCTGCTGGCCGCGGGTGGGTCGGCGCTGGTCAGCGGGCGTCTGCGGCGTCAGACCCGGGGCCTGGGGCCGGTGGAGATGACCCGTATGTACGAGCACCACGACGCGGTGCTGCACGCGGTCCGCGAGGGCGTGCTCATCCTGTCCGGCGACGGGCGGCTGCTGCTGGTCAACGACGAGGCGCGCCGGCTCCTCGCCCTGCCGCCGGAGCCGGAGGGCAGGCCGGTCACCGATCTCGGGCTGGGCCCGGACCTGGCCGGGCTGCTGGGATCGGGCCGTGCGGCCACGGACCAGGTCTTCCTGGCCGGGGACACCCTGCTCGCGGTCAATGTGCGACCGGTGGGCCCGGCGGGAGGCGGCAGCGTCGCCACCCTGCGGGACACCACCGAGCTGAGCGCCCTCGCGGGCCGGGCGGACGTGGCGCGCGGGCGCCTGCAGTTGCTGTACGACGCGAGCACGCGGATCGGGACCACCCTCGACATGAAGCGCACCACCGAGGAGCTGACCGAGGTGGCGGTCCCGCGCTTCGCCGACTTCGCCACCGTCGAGCTGGTGGAGTCCGTCCTCCAGGGCGGTGAGCCGACGGGGGCGAGTACGGAGATGCGCCGTATCGCGGCCGCGGGCATCCGGGAGGACGCGCCCCTCCACCCCACCGGGACGCTGGTGCGCTATGTGCCCGGCAACCCCGTGGCCATCGGGATGACCACCGGCCGACCGGTCCTGGTGGAGCACCTGGCCCTGGCCGACGGGTGGCGGGCGCAGGACCCGGAGCGGACCCGGCGGGTGATCGAGTACGGCATCCACTCCATGATCTCGGTGCCGCTGCGGGCCCGGGGCCAGTTGCTGGGCATCGTGGAGTTCTGGCGTTCGGAGCAGGACCCCTTCGAGCCGGACGACCTGTCCCCCGCGGAGGAACTCGCCGCCCGGGCGGCGGTGTGCATCGACAACGCGCGCCGCTACACCCGGGAGCACACCACGGCCGTCACCCTCCAGCGCAGCCTGCTGCCCGGCACCTTCCCCGAGCTGTCCGCCCTGGAGGTCGGGCACCGGTACCTGCCCGCCCAGGCGGGGGTGGGCGGCGACTGGTACGACGTCATCCCGCTGCCGGGGGCCCGGGTGGCGCTGGTGGTCGGCGACGTCGTCGGGCACGGTCTGCACGCCGCCGCGACGATGGGCCGGCTGCGGACCGCGGTGCACAACTTCGCCGCCCTGGACCTGCCCCCGGACGAGCTCCTGGCGCACCTGGACGACCTGGTCACCCGGATCGACCTGGACGCGGCGGCCGAGGGCAACCCCGAGACGGTCACCGGCGCGACCTGTCTGTACGCGGTCTACGACCCGGTCTCCGGGCGGTGCGTTCTCGCGCGGGCCGGGCATCCCGGTCCGGCGCTGGTCCCGCCCGACGGCGCCGTGACCTTCCCCGAGATCCCCGTAGCCCCGCCCCTGGGCGTGGGCGGCGGTCTGCCGGTGGAGACGGGCGAGCTGCGGCTCGCCCCGGGCAGCCGGCTGGTCCTCTACACCGACGGGCTGGTCGAGGCCCGCGGCCGGGACATCGACGTGGGCCTCGGCATGCTGAGGGACGCGCTCGCCGACACGGCCGGCGCCTCCCTGGAGGACACCTGCGGGACGGTGCTCGACGCGATGCTGCGGACCGGGTCGAGTGACGACGTGGCCCTGCTGATCGCGCGCACCCGGCTGCTCGACCCGGATCAGGTCGCGGAGTGGGAGGTGCCCGACGACCCCGCGGCCGTCCCCCGGATCCGTGCCGAGGCCGCCCGCAGGCTGGCGGAGTGGGGGCTCGACGAGGTCGCCTTCACGACCGAGCTGATCGTCAGCGAACTGGTGACCAACGCGATCCGGTACGGCAGGGGCCCCATCGGTCTGCGGCTGCTGCGTGACCGGGACAGCCTGATCTGCGAGGTCGCCGACGGCACCAGCACCTCCCCGCATCTGCGTCGCGCGGCCTTCACCGACGAGGGGGGCCGCGGGCTGTTCCTCGTGGCGCAGCTGTCCCGGCGTTGGGGGACCCGCTACACCGACCGGGGCAAGATCATCTGGGCGGAGCAGGCGCTCGGGGCGGAGGTGGCCGGGGACCTGGGTGTTCTCCTGATGGAGGACCTGTGAGGCGGGCGGGCGGCGAGCACCGCGCCGGCGGGAAGCGGGAGCGGTTCAGCGCGTGCGGGTTCAGCGGGAAGCGGCGCGCCGTGCTCAGGTGCCGCCGTCGACCGTGAGGTACGGAATCCTGGCCGGGTCCTGGCCGAAGGCCGCCCCGAGGTAGACGGCCGACAGTTTGGCGAGCGTCCCGTCGTCGATGAGCTGGCGGATGATCCGGTCCAGCTCGCCCTTCTCGGGCGAGCCCTTGGGGTACAGGGCGCCGTACCCCTGGTCGGTCCGGTACTGGCCGAGGAGGCGCACGCTGCCCTCCCGCTTCTGGAGGTACGGCAGCAGGATGGTGGTGTCGTGGACGACCGCGTCGATCCGGCCGTCCTCCAGCGCCTCGACCATCGCCGGGTCGTTGGCGAAGGGGGTGACGGGCTCGGTCGGCCGCAGCCGGTTCTCGACGAACTCCTCGCCCGTGGTGCCCTCGGCCACTCCGATGCGCACGTCACGGATGGTGTCCTCGTTGATGTTCTCGCCGTCCCTGATCAGCACTCCCAGGGTCGAGGAGAGATAGGGCGGGGAGAAGTCGGCGACCCTGCTGCGCTCGGGGGTGATCGTGATCTGCGCCAGGGCCAGGTCGAAGTCCTTGCTGCGGCCGGAGACGACCTCCGGGAAGGGGGCGTTCTCCACCTTCACCCGGTCGAGTCCGGAGCGGTAGGCGATATTGGCGGCCATGCAGTACTCGTAGCCGCTCCGGACGGTCTCCGGTGTGTCCCCGTTCCACCAGCCGGGCGCCGGCAGGGTCGTTCTGACCGTGAGGACGCCCGCGGTCACGGGCGACAGGTCGAACTCCCCGTACTGTCCCGAGACCGCGCAGTCGCCGTAGCGGGCCTTCGACGTATCCGGGCCCTCCTGGTCGCACGCCGCCGTCGTGACGACGAGCGCGGCGGCGGCAGCCAGGGAGACGATCGCTGCCGCGGCGCGCATCAATTGCACCTCCGGTCGGGACGTACTCCTTGAGTCACCATAAATCACCCCGAACCATACGACGGCCGGAGCCACGTGGGAGGACGTAGAGTCCGGGCGGTGAGGCGACGGCACAGGGGGTCCGGGTGGTGAGGCGACGGCACAGGGACCCCGCGCCACTGCCCCAGCGGGACGGGATCGATCCGGTGCGGGTGCGGCTGCCCGAGGATCCGGCGGGGGCCTGGGCGACCGTGGGCGAGTATCTGGTGGCGCGGTACGGCGGGGCGATCGGGGCGGAGCGGGTGGCGGCGATGCTCGCGGAGGGGCGGTTCGTCGGCGCCGAGGGGCCGGTCCACGGGGAGGAGCCGTACGTTCCGGGGCGGACGCTGTGGTTCCACCGGGATCTCGCGCCCGAGGCCCCGGTGCCGTTCGACATCGGGATCGTGCACCGGGACGAGCGGCTGCTGGTCGTGGACAAGCCGCACTTCCTGGCGACGATGCCGCGCGGCAGCCATGTCACCGACACCGCCCTGGCCCGGCTGCGGCGGGAGCTGGGGCTGCCCCGGCTCCAGCCCGCGCACCGGCTGGACCGGCTGACGGCCGGGCTGGTGCTCTTCGTGGTGCGGCCGGAGGACCGGGGGGCGTACCAGTCGCTCTTCGCGGAGCGGCGGGTGCGCAAGGAGTACGAGGCGGTGGCCGCGTACGACCCGGCGGTGGCGCTGCCGCGCACGGTGCGCAGCCGGATCGTGAAGGAGCGGGGGGTGCTCGCGGCACGGGAGGAGCCGGGCGAGCCGAACAGCGAGAGCCGGATCGAGCTGGTGGGGACGGCCGGCGGGCTCGGCCGGTACCGGCTGCTGCCGCGTACCGGCCGGACCCATCAGCTCCGGGTGCACATGAACACGCTGGGGCTGCCGATCCTGGACGACCCGCTGTATCCGGTGGTCCGGCCGGCGGCGGAGCCGGAGGACTTCGGGCGCCCGCTGCAACTGCTCGCGCGGGCCCTGGAGTTCACCGACCCCGTCACCGGACGGGAGCACCGGTTCACCAGCGGGCTGCGGCTGGCTCAGTGGCCTCGGTCGATCCAGTCCTGAAGGTGGGGTGCTTCGGCGGCGATGGTGGTCGACTCGCCGTGGCCGGTGCGTACGACGGTGTCCGGGGGGAGGGTCAGGAGCCGGTCGCGGAGGGAGTCGATGATGGTCGGGAAGTGGGAGAACGACCGGCCCGTGGCACCGGGGCCGCCGGCGAAGAGAGTGTCCCCGCTGAAGAGGGTGTTCAGGTCCGGTGCGTGGAGGCAGACCGCGCCGGGGGCGTGGCCGGGGGTGTGCAGCACGGTCAGGGTGGTGCCGGCGACGGTGAGTTCCTGCCCGTCCGCGAGGTCGGCGTCGGGGGCGCGGTCGGGGTGGGTCTGCTTCCACAGCGGCAGGTCGTCGGGGTGGAGGAGGACCGGCGCGCCGGTGGCGGCGGCGAGGGCGGGGGCGGCGTCGATGTGGTCGTCATGGGCGTGGGTGCACACAATGGCGCGCAGGGTGCGTCCGTCGAGGGCGGTAAGGACGGCGTCGGCGTCGTGGGCGGCGTCGATGACGATGGCCTCGGTGTCGTCGCCGACGATCCAGACGTTGTTGTCGACGTCCCAGGTGCCGCCGTCGAGGGAGAAGGTGCCGGAGGTGACCAGGTGATCGATACGGGCGGCCATCAGAGCACCACCACCGAGCGCAGGACGTCGCCCTCGTGCATCCGGGCGAACGCCTTCTCGACGTCACCGAGGCCGATGGTCTCGGTGACGAACGCGCCGAGGTCGATGCGGCCCTGCTGGTGGAGGTCGATCAGCATCGGGAAGTCCCGGGAGGGCAGACAGTCCCCGTACCAGGACGATTTGAGGGCCCCGCCGCGCCCGAACACGTCGAGGAGGGGGAGTTCGAGTTTCATGTCCGGGGTCGGGACGCCGACGAGGACGACGGTGCCGGCCAGGTCGCGGGCGTAGAACGCCTGCTTGTAGGTCTCGGGGCGGCCGACGGCCTCGATGACGACGTCCGCGCCGAAGCCCCCGGTCAGCTCCCGGATCGCCTCCACGGCGTCGGTGGAACGGGAGTTGACGGTGTGGGTGGCGCCCATGGAGCGGGCGGTCTCCAGCTTCCGGTCGTCGATGTCCACCGCGATGATCCTCGCGGCCCCCGCGAGGCGGGAGCCGACGATCGCCGCGTCCCCGACCCCGCCGCAGCCGATGACGGCGACCGTGTCGCCGCGTCCGACCTGCCCGGTGTTGACCGCCGCGCCGATCCCGGCCATCACCCCGCAGCCCAGCAGCCCCGCCACCTCGGGCGCCACGGACGGGTCGACCTTGGTGCACTGACCCGCGGCGACCAGGGTCTTCTCGGCGAAGGCGCCGATACCGAGGGCCGGTGAGAGTTCCGCGCCGGTCGCGGCGACCGTCATCTTCTGCTTCGCGTTATGGGTGTCGAAGCAGTACCAGGGCCGGCCCCGCAGACAGGCACGGCAGCGGCCGCAGACCGCGCGCCAGTTGAGGACCACGAAGTCCCCCGGGGCGACCTCGGTGACCCCGTCGCCGACCGACTCGACCACACCGGCGGCCTCGTGGCCCAGCAGGAAGGGGAACTCGTCGTTGATCCCGCCCTGCTTGTAGTGCAGATCGGTGTGGCACACCCCGCAGGCCTGGATCTTCACCACCGCCTCCCCCGGCCCGGGATCCGGAATGACGATCGCCTCCACCCGTACCGGCTCGTCCTTCCCGGGTGCGATCACACCGTTCACCTGCTGCGGCATGTCTGTGGCCTGCCCTTCCTCGCACAGTGATGTCGTCCCCCACTATGGCCCCTCCGGGCGGCGCGCGCCGGGGTTGTGGAAACGGCGCGGCCCCGCCGCCCGTGCGGTGACGGGCGGCGGGGCCGGGCTTAGGAGGTGTCCGGGGCTCAGAGCTCCGTGCGCCCGGCGGCGACGGCGTTCACCCGGCCGCGGACCACGAACCAGCCTCCGACCAGGGCCGCGGCGATCAGCGGCAGGCAGTTGATGGTGGTGCGGCTGATCCCGCCGTCCATCCACATCAGGACCAGCACCGAGCCCAGGAACATCAGGGTGACGATCTGGGTGTACGGGGCCCACGGCAGGCGGTAGAAGGGGCGGCTGAGCAGGCCGGCCTGGGAGCGGTGCCAGAACAGCAGCGAGCAGAGCATGATCATCCCCCAGGTGCCGATGATGCCGACGGAGGCGAAGTTCAGCACCAGCTCGAACGCCTCGCCCGGCATGACGTAGTTGAGGACCACGCCGAGGACACCGAAGGCCGCGGTCAGCAGGATGCCGCCGTAGGGGACACCGCCCTTGTTCATCACACCGGTGAACTTCGGCGCGGAGCCCGCGAGGGACATGGAGCGCAGGATGCGGCCGGTGGAGTAGAGGCCGGAGTTCAGGCTGGACAGGGCCGCGGTGAGGACGACCAGGTTCATCACGCCCGCCGCGCCGGGGATGCCGAGCTTGTCGAAGACGGTGACGAAGGGGCTCTCGCCCGCCGAGTACGCGGTGTACGGGAGGAGCAGGGCGAGCAGGACGACCGAGCCGACGTAGAAGAGGCCCACGCGCCACATGATCGAGTTGATCGCGCGCGGCATGATCTTCTCGGGGTTCTCGGTCTCACCGGCGGCGACGCCGCACAGCTCGACGGAGGCGTAGGCGAAGACCACGCCCTGGATCAGCAGCAGCATCGGCAGGACGCCGCTGGGGAAGATGCCGCCGTTGTCGCTGATGGTGGAGAAGCCCGGGGTGTGGCCGCCGATGTCGTGGGAGGTCACGACGAGGAAGATGCCGATGAGCATGAACAGGACGAGCGCGGCGACCTTGATGATCGCGAACCAGAACTCCATCTCGCCGAAGTACTTCACCGAGATGAGGTTGGCGGCCAGGACCACGGCGAGCGCGATCAGGGCGAGGATCCACTGCGGGACGTCGCTGAACATGGCCCAGAAGTGGGCGTAGGTGGCGGCCGCGGTGATGTCGGCGATGGCGGTGGTCGACCAGTTCAGGAAGTACAGCCAGCCGGCCGTGTAGGCGCCCTTCTCGCCCATGAACTCACGGGCGTAGGAGACGAAGGCGCCGGAGGAGGGGCGGTAGAGCACCAGCTCGCCGAGGGCGCGGACGACGAAGAAGGCGAAGACACCGCAGACCGCGTAGGCGATGAAGAGGGAGGGGCCCGCGTTCGCCATGCGCCCGCCGGCGCCGAGGAACAGGCCGGTGCCGATGGCGCCGCCGATCGCGATCATGTTGATGTGCCGCGACTTGAGGTCCTTGCGGTACCCGGCGTCTCCGGCGTCGACGTGGGGGGAGCCCGTCGAGGGGGCGGGCGTCTCGGCCTCGGCCGTGATGCGGTCACTCATAGGGGGGTGTTCGCCTTTGTGAGGGGTTCTGTGCGGTGCCCGGCCGTCTGCCGGCGGCCTGCCCGATCGATGCGGGGTGATCACCACCGAGCGGCCCGAGGGCGCGGGGGACCGGGGCTCATCGTCGAGGCAACCCTGGGATTCTGGCAGTGGCCTGCCTCACTCAGACATAGATCTGAGGTATTCCAGAGGTTTCGACAGGGTGAAGCAAGGATGACATGCGCGGGAGGGTGCTCTTGACCGGCAGCCCCCGCTGCCGGGGTGAGGGCCGGACGGCTCAGGGGGCGAGCACGTCCAGCTCCTCCAGGGCGCCGACGGCGATCTCCCGGGTGAGGCGCTCGGCCCGCTCGGCGTCACCTTCGCGAACGGCCTCGGCGACCTGGACGTGCAGGGTGACGGCGGCCGGGTCCGGGTCCTCGAACATCACATGGTGGTGGGTGCGCCCGGCCAGCACCTCGGCGACCACGTCCCCGAGCCGGGCGAACATCTCGTTGCCCGAGGCGTTCAGCACGATCCGGTGGAAGGCGATGTCGTGCTCCAGGTACGCCTCCAGCTGCTGGCCGCGGGAGGTGGCGACCATGCCGAGGGCGCACTCGGTGAGCCCGGCGCACTGCTCGGGGGTGGCGTTCACGGCGGCGAGGGAGGCGGCCACCGGCTCGATCGCGGAGCGCAGCACGGTGAGGGAGCGCAGCTGGCGGGGGCGGTCGGCGCCGGCCAGGCGCCAGCGGATGACGCGCGGGTCGTAGACGTTCCACTCCTCGGTGGGCCGCACGGTGACGCCGACACGCCGGCGGGACTCCACCAGGTGCATCGACTCCAGGACACGGACCACCTCGCGGACCACCGTGCGCGAGACGTCGAAGCGCTGGGCGACCTCGTCGGTGCGCAGCACACTGCCCTGCGGATACTCGCCCGCCGTGATGGCGAGGCCGAGGGTGTCGAGCACGTGCGTGTGAAGCCCTCGGCCTTCGGTGGTCATGGACAAAGCGTACGGGCTCCTGGTCGGCGGGCGGCCTACCGGACCGGCCCCGGGCGACGCGGAGGGAGACGCGGGCGGCCCGGGAGGAGCGGGCGAGAGAAACCCGGGAACAAAAAGTATGACGTTTATGTCTCAGACTCTTGAATACGTCGTACCTAATAGGTTTCAGTAGCGCGACGGACCGACGCCTTCCGGCCACCGGCCACACGGAGACGGCGGTCCGAGTCGACGAAGACGAACAGCGAGGCACTGATGAGCACCCCTCACGTCGTTGTGGTGATGGGCGTGGCAGGCACCGGCAAGACCACGGTCGGCCCCCTGCTCGCCGCCGCACTGGGCGTTCCCTACGCCGAGGGCGACGATTTCCATCCCCCCGCCAACATCGCCAAGATGTCGGCCGGCACCCCGCTGGACGACGAGGACCGCCGGCCGTGGCTGGACGCCATCGGCGCCTGGGCCCACGAGCGGGCGGGCCTCGGCGGTGTCGTCTCCAGCTCCGCCCTCAAGCGCGACTACCGGGACCGGCTGCGGGCCGCCGCGCCGGACGCGGTGTTCCTGCACCTGACCGGCGACCGGGAGCTCATCGAGCGCCGGATGTCGCAGCGCCGGGGGCACTTCATGCCCACGGCCCTGCTGGACTCGCAGTTCGCCACCCTGCAACCGCTGGGCGACGACGAGGCGGGTGTCGCCGTCGACGTGACCGGAACCCCCGAGGAGATCACCGAACGGGCCGTCGCCGCGCTGCGCCGGCTCGACGGCTGACCACCCACCGCTCCGGGCCCCGGGCCCCTCCCCCGACTCCCTCCCCCTGACGAAGGAACCACCGTGACCAGTCTCAGCGTCGAGATGCTGGCAGCGGACACCGTCGAGCCGATCACCTCGGCGGGCGATGCCCAGCTCGGCATCGCCGTCCTCGCGGGCATCGCCGTCATCGTCCTGCTCATCACGCGCTTCAAGCTCCATGCCTTCCTGGCCCTGACCATCGGCTCGCTCTCCCTCGGCCTGTTCGCGGGCGCGCCGCTGGACAAGACCATCGCCTCCTTCACCGCGGGGCTCGGCAGCACCGTGGCGGGCGTGGGCGTGCTGATCGCCCTCGGCGCGATCCTCGGCAAGCTGCTCGCGGACTCCGGCGGCGCGGACCAGATCGTCGACACGATCCTCGCGAGGGCGAGCGGGCGCGCCATGCCCTGGGCGATGGTGCTCATCGCCTCGGTCATCGGTCTGCCGCTCTTCTTCGAGGTCGGCATCGTGCTGCTGATCCCGGTCGTGCTGATGGTCGCCAAGCGCGGCAACTACTCGCTGATGCGGATCGGCATCCCGGCCCTGGCCGGTCTGTCCGTGATGCACGGTCTGATCCCGCCGCACCCGGGCCCGCTGGTCGCGATCGACGCCATCGGCGCCAACCTCGGCGTCACCCTGGCGCTGGGCCTGGTCGTCGCGATACCGACGGTGATCATCGCCGGTCCGGTGTTCTCGAAGTTCGCCGCCCGCTGGGTGGACATCCCCGCGCCGGAGAAGATGATCCCGCAGCGCGCCTCGGAGGAGCTGGAGAAGCGCCCCGGCTTCGCCGCCACCGTCTCCACGGTCCTGCTGCCGGTCGTCCTGATGATGGCGAAGGCGCTGGTCGACATCGTCGTCGACGACCCGGCGAACCCCGTCCAGCGGGTCACCGACGTCATCGGCTCGCCGCTGATCGCCCTGCTCGCCGCCGTGCTCGTGGGCCTGTTCACCCTGGGCCGCGCGGCCGGGTTCACCAAGGAGCGGATCGGCTCCACCGTCGAGAAGTCCCTCGCCCCGATCGCGGGCATCCTGCTGATCGTCGGCGCGGGCGGCGGCTTCAAGCAGACCCTGATCGATATCGGCGTCGGCCAGATGATCCTGGACTTCTCCAAGGACTGGGCCATCCCGACACTGCTCCTCGCCTGGCTGATCGCGGTCGCGATCCGGCTGGCGACCGGTTCGGCCACCGTGGCGACCATCTCGGCCGCCGGTCTGGTCGCCCCGCTCGCCGCCGACATGTCGACCTCGCACGCGGCCCTGCTGGTCCTCGCGATCGGCGCCGGCTCGCTCTTCTTCAGCCATGTCAACGACGCCGGATTCTGGCTGGTGAAGGAGTACTTCGGGATGAGCGTCGGCCAGACGATCAAGACCTGGTCGGTGATGGAGACCATCATCTCGGTCGTCGGCATCGTCTTCGTCCTGCTGCTCTCCCTGGTGTTGTAGCCCGGACCCCTCCTGATCGGCCGGCCCGGCCCGCGTCCCCCGCGCGGACCGGGCCGGTCCCGTTTCCGGCACCCGGGGCGGGGCCGGTGGTGCCGCGGGCGGGCGGGGGCGCGGTGCCAGAATTGCGGCCATGGAGAAGCGCGAAGCCCTGAAGCCGTATCTGCTGGCCTTCCCCGGCCCGCTGCGCGACCGGTTGGTGGACGCCGTGCTGCGCGGCGAGAAGGTCTCCACGACCGGGCTGCTCGCCGAGTACGAGGTGGAGGACGAGGAACTCCCGCCGGTCGGCGAGCGGTCGGCCCTGATCGACTCGGCGGGCCGGGAGGTCGCCGTACTGGAACTGACCGAGGTGCGGGTCCTCCCGCTCGGCGAGGTCGACCTCCGGCACGCGCTCGACGAGGGCGAGGGGCATCGCTCGGTGGCCGAGTGGCGGGCCGCGCACGAGGCGTTCTGGCACGGCGAGGAGATGCGGGAGGCGCTGGGGGACCCGGAGTTCACGGTGGACGACACCACGATGGTGGTGGCGGAGCGCTTCCGGGTGGTGGAGCGGCTGGACGGCGGGGCCGTCCCTGAGCCCGCGCCCGCCGCCGACACCTCGACCGCCGCGCCCGTTCCCGATCCCGCCGCGCCCGCCACTCCCGCGCCCGTTCCCGATCCTGATCCCGGCGAGGAGATCCTGGACGTGGTCGACGAGGAGGACCGCGTCACCGGGCAGGCCCCGCGCGGCGAGGTGTACGCGCGCGGGCTGCGCCACCGGGTCGTGTTCGTGCTGGTCCGGGACGCCGAGGGGCGGGTCTTCGTACACCGCAGGACCGCCACGAAGCAGGTGTTCCCGTCCCGGTACGACATGTTCGTCGGCGGGGTCGTCGGCGCGGGCGAGAGCTACGACGAGGCGGCGCTGCGGGAGGCCGAGGAGGAGCTCGGGGTGCGCGGACTCCCCCGTCCCGTCCCGCTCTTCCGGTTCCTGTACGAGGACGGCGGCGACCCGGCCCGCAGTTGGTGGTCGGCCGTCTACGAGGTCCGCTGCCCCCTGCCCGTCCAACCGCAGGAGTCGGAGGTCGCCTGGTACGGCTTCCTGACGGACGAGGAGCTGGACGCGCGGCTCGGCGGCGCCTGGGAGTGGGCGCCGGACGGCCTCCACGCGTACCGCAGGCTCCTCGCGCTCCCGCGCGGGCGGCGCGGGTAGGGTGCGCAGCGTGAGCGAATGGGTACGCGGCCTGCGGCTGTGGTTCGCCCCGGCACGCATCCGGGACGAGGGCGAGACACCGGACTACCGCTTCTCCCTCGCCAATGAACGCACCTTCCTCGCCTGGATCCGGACCGCCCTCGCCCTGATCGGCGGCGGGTTCGCCGTCGACCAGTTCCTGCCCGACCTGCACCGGTCCGTCCGCGTCACCCTGGCCCTGGCGCTGATCGCCACGGGCGCGGTGTGCGCGGTGCGGGCGGTGAACCACTGGGTGCGCTGCGAGCGGGCGATGCGCCGCGGCGAGGATCTGCCCGTCTCCCGTTTCCCCGCGCTGCTGGCCCTGCTGGTGGCGGCGGTCGCGGTGGTCATGGTGGTGGTCGTGGCGCTGGGGGACGTGTGAGGACGGCCCCGGAACGGGACCCGGGGCTCCAGCCGGAGCGCACCCGGCTCTCCTGGCGGCGCACCACACTGAGCTGGACGGTGGTCGCCGTGCTCGCGGTGCGCCAGGTCGTGGACGACGGCGTGACCTGGGCGGGCGTGGTCGCCCTGGCCCTGTGCGTGGCCGCGATGCTGGCCTTCCTGGCGCTGGCGCACCGGCGGATCACGGCGATGGGCGCCGCCCGGCCCGCCGCGCTGACCCGGGCGGAGGCCCTGGGGGCGGTGGCGTGCACGCTGGCGCTGGCGGCGTTCGCCGTGGCCATCGTGGTCTGAGCGGCGCTGCTCGGTGGGCCGGCTTGCCGCTCGTGGGCCGGCTTCCGGGGCGCGCGGCCCGGTGAGGGGTGCCGGGGCCCGGGTCGGACTAGCCTGGAAAGCGGCAGAACGCCCCATATCACCCACATCAAGGTGAGCGCCATGACCGTCCTCCACCAGGAGCACCCCGCACACACCCACTCCCACGGCCCGGACTGCGGCCACACCGAGATCCGCCACGGCGACCATCTCGACTACGCGCACGACGGCCATCTGCACCGGGAGCACGAGGGCCACTGGGACGAGTGCGAGCCCGGCGAGCACGTCTCCCACAGCGGTCACGCCCATCAGCACGGCTCCGGCTGCGGCCACCCGGCGATCGTCCACGGCGACCACGTGGACTATGTGCACGACGGGCACCGTCACGCCGAGCACGACGGGCACTGGGACGACCACTGACCCGAGCGACCGGCCCGGCGGCGGCTCCGGCCGCCGCCGTCCTGTTTCCGGCCCTGACCGGCGGCCCTGTTTCCCCCGGCGGCCCCGACTGGCAGGCTCTGAGCGGCAGTTGCACGCGACAGCGGGCTACTGCCCGCGACGACGACCGACCGGACGACCACCGGGGGGAGACCTCGTGCCCGCCACGGACCCGTACACCACCCGTCTCGCACCCGGGGTGCACGCCTATATCCAGCCCGACGGCGGCTGGTGCCTCAACAACGCGGGGTTCGTGAGCGACGGCGGCTCCACCCTGCTGGTCGACACCGCCGCCACCGAGTCCCGGACGCGGGCCCTGCGCGAGGCCTGCTCGCCACCGGCGCCCCGCTCCCGGGGACCGTCGTCAACACCCACCACCACGGCGACCACACCTACGGGAACGCTCTTTTCCTGCCCGGGGCCGTGATCGCCGGGCACGAGGCGTGCCGACGGGAGGTGCTGGCGGCCGGGCGGCAGCTCCATCTGGTGTGGCCGCGGACGGACTTCGGCGAGATCAGCGTCACCGCGCCGACCCTGACCTACCGCGACCGGCTGACCGTCCACGTCGGGGAGATCGAGGCGGTCCTGCTGCACCCGGGCGGGGTGGCGCACACCACCGGGGACACGGTGGTGCACCTGCCCGGCCGGGGGGTGGTGTTCACCGGCGACCTGGTCTTCCAGGGCGGGACGCCGTTCGTGCCGACGGGGTCGCTGCGCGGTTCGCTGCGGGCCCTGGAGGTGCTGCGGTCGCTGGACGCGGAGGTGGTCGTCCCCGGCCACGGGCCCGTGACCGACCCCTCGGCGTACGACGAGACCGAGCGGTATCTGCGGTTCGTGGCCGCGCTCGCCGAGGAGGGGCACGCGCTCGGGCGCACTCCGCTGGAGACCGCGCGCCGGGCGGATCTCGGGGAGTTCGGGAAGCTGCGGGAGCACGAACGCCTGGTGGCCAATCTGCACCGGGCGTACGCGGAGCTGGACGGGCTGCCGGAGGGCTCCCCGCTGGACATCGCCACCGTCTTCGCGGACATGGCGGCGATGAACGGCGGGGTGCCGGTGGCCTGCCACGCCTGAGAAAGTGTTGGGTAAGCCGTTGATCACTCGTGGTTGAGGTCTTCGGTGAGGCGTCGGGCTGCTTCGGTCTCGATGGGGCCGTGCGGC